>DASSUY010000052.1:0-4496 GCA_035706525.1 Steroidobacteraceae bacterium | reverse complement strand
CGAGCAGGCGCTCGAAGATCTCGCGCGCCTCGCGGTGCTGGCCGAGCGAGAGGTAGAGGCCGCCGCGCAAGAGCTCCGCGTCGCGCGCGTGAGCGGCGAGGTGGCCCTGGTCGCGGTACGCGGCGAGGCGGACGAGCGCGTCGAAGTAGTCGCGCTGGTAGAAATGGAACAGCACGTCGCCGTAGTGGAGGTCCTGGACCTGCACGGCCGGGAGCCCCGGCACCGCGTCCTGCTCGAGGACGGGCGCCGCGCCCGCGGCGGGCGCGATCAGGGCCAGGACGAGGAGCCTCCGCAGCACCGCCCGCTCACTCCCAGACTTTGACCACGAACTCGGGCTGCAGCTGGGCGACCTTGTCGCTGATGCGGAGCTCGACGTACTTCGCGCCGACGCCCTTCTCGACCTTCAGGGTGGTGCCGCGCTTGTAGTCGCGCGCGTGCGGCCCCTGGCCGGTGAAGAACGCGGTCACCTCGTGCTCGCCGGCCTTGAGGTTCCCGAGCCACAGGCGTTGCACGCCGCCGCGGACCAGGGCCTGCTGCTCGCGCTCGGTGTACAGGTAGTTCGCGACTTCCTTGTCGTCCACCTTGAGCTGGACGGAGTCGAGCGCGAAGAAGCTGCCGACGTCCATCGACACGAACACCGCCACCTGGGTGCTCGCCGGGAACAGCAGGTCCTCCTCCAGCATGAACAGGTCGCGGTTGAGGTCGACGACCTCGCGGCGCAGCGCCTGCACCTCGGCGTCGAGCGCCGAGCGCTCCTCGGACGGAGCGGCGGGCGCCGCGGCCTCGTCGGCGAGCGCCGGGAAGGAGACGGCGAGCGCCGCCAGGAAGGAAATGAGTGCCGATTTCATGGTCGCTCCCGCTTACTCGTCGATCAGGTCGCGGAGGTCCACGAGGAGCCCCCGCTCGTCGCGCTCGTCCAGTGCCCGGTGCCGCGCGCGGATCGCGCCGTGCCGGTCGATCAGCACGATCAGCGGCAGGTCGTCCGCGTGGTAGGTCCGGCTGACGTCCTTGCCCGCGTCGATCAGCACGGGGAAGCCGATGCCCGCGGCGCCCGCGAGCGCAGCGGCCTGCTGCGGCTCCTTGTCGAGGTTCACGCCGAGCACCGTGAGGCCGACGCTCCCGTAGGTGCGCCGCAGGCGCTCGAAGCGCTCCAGCTCCCGGCGGCAGTCGCCGCACCAGCTCGCCCAGAACACGAGCGCGACGACCTCGCCGCGGTACTCCGAGAGGCGGTAGTTGGCGCCGGCCGTCGAGGACAGCGCGAAGTCGGGGGCCGCGGAACCCTCGGTCGCCGAGGCGCCGAGGCAGGAGGCTGCGAGGATTCCCGCGAGCGCGGCGCGCGCGAGGACGCCGCGGCGACGATGGCGTGTCTCCATGACCTCACCCATGCGACATAACGCCGGCCATTCCGGCACGGGATATGTTTACTTAAGGCGCGCCGCCGATCTCGGCGCACGTCACACAACGGCGTCAAATCGTGCCGTTTACGATCGGGTTGAACGCGATGAGGGCGTCCTGGAGCGAGGCCGAGCCGAGCCCGTGGCCGGGGAATTTCGCCCCGAACTGGCCCTGCTCGCCGTGCAACGCCATGTAGTTCAGGATCACCGTCTCCACGAGAAGGTTCACGTTGTTGGCCGCGGGCGTGCCCGCCGTCTCGACCGAGCCGTCGTTCTTGAACCAGCCGATCTGCTGGTGCTGCTCCG
The DNA here is from genome assembly GCA_035706525.1 of Steroidobacteraceae bacterium. GTDB lineage: Bacteria > Pseudomonadota > Gammaproteobacteria > Steroidobacterales > Steroidobacteraceae > SCUD01. Next base: position 2,796 of record DASSUY010000052.1, on the reverse strand, counting down.
GCGGCCGGCTGTCGCCGGTGTAGAGCTGCGCCCTGCCGCCCGGGTTGTAGACGAGGAAGAACGAGGCGGCGGTCTGCTGGTTGTCGCTCGACCAGTCGAACTTGCCGCGGCCCTCGGCGCTGTTGTCCACCACGCCGTCCGCCGACAGCGAGCCGTCGCTGAAGACGTAGAGCATCAGCGGGACGCCGCGGCGCGCCGCGTACTCGAGGCAGGCGCCCATGCAGCGGCCCGCGCGGATGTCGCGCAGCTCGCCGGTCGCGCGGCCCTGGCCGTGGTAGTCGTAGCCGCCCATCGTGATCGTACCGGCGCCCGCGTAGCCGTTGATGACGAGCTTCATCACCGCGGCGGTCTTCCTGAACTCCTCGTCCGCGTCGAACTCGGCGCGCGAGAAGATGCCCGCGGGCCCGACGATGTCCGGGTCGAGCTCGGGGTTCAGCGCCGACGGGTCGCCGTAGCGGTCGGTGAGGTCCGCCGCCTTGACGTAGTTGCAGCGCACCATGTCCTTGATCACGGCGTCGCGCGTGATGCCGGTGTCGATGCGCGAGAGCTTGCTGTTCGAGAGGCGCTCGATCGACTCCATGACGCGCACCGCGTCGTCCTGGTCGAGGAGCCCGACGAGCTTGCCGGTGTCGACGAGGCCGGTCACGTCGCTCGTGCGGTCGACCTTCGTCGGCCGCGCGGCGGGATTGACCAGGTAGGCCGGCGCCATCGAGTTGCCGCCCGACTCCGAGCTTTCCGAGCCGATCAGCGTCAGGAGCTCGCCGTCGGCGCCGGCCCGGAAGATGCCGTACATCGGGTTGTGCGGGTTGTTGCCCGTGTCGTTCTCGGAGCGCGCCGGGATCACCGCGCCGTTGACGTTCGCGGCCGTCGTGACGCTGACGCGCTCGAGGATGCCGCGCGCGAAGGCGCTGTCGAGGTGGAACAGGAGCCCGAGCCGGCTCTCGATGAAGTCGTTCGTCGGGCTGCCCGGGTTCGGCGCATTCGGCACCATGTCGCCGGGCAGGCCGAGCCGGCCGTAGCCCGAGACCGAGAGGAAGTCCCGCTGGCCGCCCTGCCCGCCCGTCAGGACGTTCGAGCCCGCCATGTTCGCGCCGCCCGCGAGGTCGATGCAGATGAAGGGGATCTTGCCGGCGCCCTGCACCGCGAACCCGCAGGAAGCCTTCAGCGCCTCGAGGTCGGGCGACAGGGCGGCCTGGGCCGCGCGCGGGTTCGCGAACAGCCCGAACAGCGTCGGCGCGGCCACGGTCGCCGCGCCGGACACGAAGCCCTGCGCGACGAACTGCCGGCGCGTCACCGGCCGCGGGTGGTCCGGCTGGTACAGCGGGGCGTCGGGATGGAGCGCGGCGCGGCGCGATTTTCTCTTCATGGCTGCGAGTCCCTCATTGCAGCAGCGTGCTGGCGCTGCCGACGACCGCCGAGCAGGCGGCCTTGACCACGACTTCCGTACGGTCCGGCGCGCAGGCGCCGCCGCAGGCGGTGAGCCGGCCGATGAGCGCGTCGACCTCCGTCGCGACCTCCGCGGCCGAAGGCTGCGTCGCGAGGCCGGTGCCGACCGCGCGCGCGGTCAGCGGACCCGTGACCTGGGCGCGCTTCGCCGGCGAGTCGAAGGCGGTTGCCGCCGGCGCCCCGAAGTTGAAGCCGGGGAAGTACGCGGCGCGCAGGCCCGCGTCGTCCACGAGCTCGTTGCAGTACTCGATCGCGAGCTGCGCGGCGCCGACCTGGTGCGAGGAAAGGAAGCCCTCGATGTTCTCGACCGTCGGCAGCTGCTCGCGCACGCGGAGGTAGGTCTCCGCGACGCGCGGGTTGGTCGTGGGGACGCCGGTCATGTCCGACATGGAGGCCGAGATCTCCTCGAACGTGCGCAGGCCGATCTCCGACGCAGGGTCGAGGTCCGGCGGGTCGGCGAGCGGCGCCGGCGCCGGCTCGACGAACGGGTGGCTGTTCGAGCCGATCTGCTCGAAGGTCAGGAAGAACTCGTCCGCGGACGGGCCCTTGTCGAGCGGGACCACCGTGCCGATCGTCGCGAGGTTGAAGCCCGTCGCCGGCTCGTAGCCCGACGCCGTCACCGTCTTGTCGAGCGGCGCGTAGGCCTGGCCGACCTTCGCCTCGGAGCCGTTGACGCCGATGCGGATGCCCTTCAGGTGCACCTGGTCGGCGTCGACGCTCTCGTCGAGGCTGATGAACACCGGCTTGTTGAAGAGGTACGAGTAGCTGTCGAACTGGCTCGCCTCGAACATGACGTAGCTCTGCGGCACGTTTACGAGGTGCGAGACCGAGAACAGCAGGTAGAAGCGCTCGCCGACGCCCGCCTCGAAGTTCTGCGTGATCTGCGGCTCGGTCAGCGCGCGGTTGTGGATCGCGACCATTCGCACGACGCCCTGCCAGGTGCGGTCGTTGCTGACCTCGTTGCCGACCACGAGCGCGAAGGTGTCGTTCCAGTCCGTGAACAGGCCGCCCGGCACGGGGTCCGCCTGCGAGGCCAGCACGCCGTTCACGTAGATCCGGCGGCCGTCCACCGGGCTGTAGGTCGCGACCACGTGCTGCAGCGTCGCCTGCAGGACCTCGTCCGCCGAGGGCGTCGAGAGCCGCGGCTCGCCGTTCGCATCCGTCGTCGTCGCGCGGTTGAAGTAGTCGTAGTCGTACATCGTCTGGCCGAGCGTGAAGTTCCGGGACGTCGTGCCGCCCGAGTAGCTCACGATGTGCGCCTGCTCCTGCACCACGTTGGCCGGGGCGACCCAGGCCTCGATCGTGTACTCGCCGGTCGCCTTGATCAGGTCGTGGAGCTTCCGGCTCGAC
>DASSUY010000051.1:0-2625 GCA_035706525.1 Steroidobacteraceae bacterium | reverse complement strand
TGTCGCCCGGGTACCAGTTCTGCACGGTTGAATACTTGATCTCGGCATCGTCGAGCGCGACCAGTTCGACCACCGCCGCATGCAACTGGTTCTCGTCGCGCATCGGCGCGGTGCAGCCTTCGAGGTAGCTGACGTACGCCCCGTCGTCCGCGATGATGAGCGTCCGCTCGAACTGGCCGGTGTTCGCCGCGTTGATGCGAAAGTAGGTCGAGAGCTCCATCGGGCAGCGCACGCCCTTCGGCACGTAGACGAAGGAGCCGTCGGTGAACACCGCCGAGTTCAGCGCCGCGTAGAAATTGTCGCCCATCGGCACGACGGTGCCGAGGTACTTCTCGACGAGCTCCGGGTGCTTCTGCACGGCCTCGGAGAACGGGCAGAAGATCACGCCGGCCTCCGTGAGCCGCTCCTTGAAGGTCGTCGCGACCGAGACGCTGTCGAAGACCGCGTCGACCGCGACGCCCGCGAGCTTCGCGCGCTCGTGCAGCGGGATGCCGAGCTTGTCGTAGGTCTCGAGCAGCTTCGGGTCGACGTCGGCGAGCGACTTCGGGCCGTCCTTCTTCTGCCGGGGCGCCGAGTAGTACGAGATCGCCTGGAAGTCGATGGGCGGGTAGTGCACGCGCGCCCACGCCGGTTCCTCCATCCGCGTCCAGCGGCGGAAGGCCTTGAGCCGCCAGTCGAGCATGAACGAGGGCTCGCCCTTCTTGGCGGAGATGAGCCGGATCACGTCCTCGTCGAGGCCTGGCGCGACGGTGTCGCTCGCGATGTCCGTGACGAAGCCGTGCCGGTACTTGCGTCCGACGAGGCTCTCGAGTTCCGGCTGCTTCACCGACATGGCATACCCTCAGCCACGCACCGTCTGGCGCAGCTGCGCCGGGGCGAAGGCGAATTCCGGGACGGCTGCGGGCGCGTCGCGGCGGACGAGTTCCTCGAGGCTGACGCCCGCGAGCGCCCCGCGGATGGCCCGGCTGATCCGCTGCCAGCCGTGGCCGACGAGGCAGGTCGCCTCGATGCCGCAGCTGCGCGAATGTCCCGCGCACTCGGTGAGCGCGACCGGCCCTTCGACGGCGTCGATGATTTCCGCCGCGCTGATGGCCGCGGCGGGGCGGGCGAGCTGGTAGCCCCCGCGCGCGCCCCGCACGGAGCGCACGAGCCCCGCGTGCTGCAGTGACTTCAGCAGCTTGCTGACGGTCGGCAGCCCGATGCGCGTGCGCTCGGCAATGTCGGCGGCGCTCGCGAGCCCCCCGTCGCCGAGGCTCGCGAGGATGACCGTCGCATAGTCCGTCAGACGGCTGATGCGAAGCATGTCCGGCACTCCTGGCAGGCTGAACTAAACAGGACAATTTTAGTCCTATTAGCCGGTTCGCGGTAGGGGGCGGGGAGGCTCTGGTATCCTTCGCGCCCTGCTAAACGGGAGAACCGAAACGTCATGGACATCAAGGAACTGGACACGAACGCAGCGGCCATGGTGGCGGCCGGCAAGGGCATCCTGGCGGCGGACGAGTCCACGGGCACGATCAAGAAGCGCTTCGACAAGATCGGCCTGGAGTCCACGTTCGAATCGCGCCGCGCCTACCGGGAACTGCTGTTCACCACGCCGGATGCCGAGAAGCACATCTCGGGCGTCATCCTGTACGACGAGACGATCCGCCAGCAGACCGCGGCGGGCCAGCCTTTCGCGCAGCTGCTCGCCTCGCGCGGCATCCTGGCGGGCATCAAGGTGGACGCGGGCGCGAAGCCGATGGCCGGCTTCCCCGGCGAGACGATCACGGAAGGGCTCGACGGCCTGCGCGAGCGGCTCGCGGAGTACCGCGGCCTCGGCGCGCGCTTCGCCAAGTGGCGCGCCGTCATCGACATCGGCGGGGACATCCCGACGACGGCCTGCCTCGTCGCGAACGCGGAAGCGCTCGCGCGCTACGCCGCGCTCTGCCAGGAGGCCTCGATCGTGCCGATCGTGGAGCCCGAGGTCCTGATGGACGGCGACCACGGCATCGAGCGCTGCGAGGAAGTCACGGACGCGACGCTGGAAACGGTGTTCGACGCCCTGTTCCGGCACCGCGTGCGGCTCGAGGGCATGGTGCTGAAGCCGAACATGGTCATCGCGGGGAAGAAGTGCCCGAAGCAGGCGAGCGCGGAACAGGTCGCGGAAGCGACCGTGCGCTGCCTCCTGCGGCGCGTGCCGGCCGCCGTCCCCGGCATCGCCTTCCTGTCGGGCGGGCAGAGCGAGGCCGACGCGACGCTGCATCTCTCGCTGATGAACCGCGGGCGGAAGCTTCCCTGGCAGCTGTCGTTCAGCTACGGCCGGGCGCTGCAGCAGAGCGCCCTCGACGCCTGGAAGGGCAAGCCCGCGAACTTCGCGGCCGGCCAGAAGGCATTCCTGCGCCGCGCGCAGCTGAACGGCCTCGCGCGCGACGGGCGCTACGAGCCGAAGATGGAGGCGGCGGCCTGAGGGCCGTCCGCTGACGCGGCGGAGCCGGCTTGGCAGTCGGGGAGGGCCGCGGGCCTGACGCCCTGGTGCGCGTGCGCGGATTGCACTACCGCGCAGGCGGCCGCGAGCTTTTCACCGGCGTCGACCTCGATTTTCCGCGCGGCGCCGTCACGGCCGTGATGGGGCCGAGCGGCAGCGGC
>DASSUY010000050.1:0-3098 GCA_035706525.1 Steroidobacteraceae bacterium | reverse complement strand
CGGTTCGGCCAGCGTTACCGGCCCTTCGACAAGGCAGGCGATGACGATTCCGGGCAGGCCGGCGCCCGATCCGATGTCGATCCACGACGCTCCGGGGCGCGATTCGTAACGGACGAGCTGCGCCGAATCGAGGATATGACGCTCCCAGACCTGGTCGAGGGTGGTCCGGGAAACGAGGTTCTGGTGCTCATTCTCCTCGCGCAAGAGCGCGACATAGCGCTCGAGCTTCTCGAATGTTTCACGTGAAACATCGCGCTGCGCGGCATGCGCAAGCGCTTCGATCATGCGGCAGCGCGGCGGCTCGCCGCGACGTAGAGCGCAGAGAGGGCCGCGGGCGTGACGCCCGGGACGCGCGACGCCTGGTCGAGAGTCTCCGGACGCGCCGCGGCAAGGCGCTCGACCATCTCGTTGGAGAGACCCGGGATGGCGGCATAATCGAGCTCGTGCGGAAGCCAGACGCGGGAGTCGCGCCGCACGACTTCCCACTCTCGCTGTTGCCGCTCGACGTAGGGGTGGTAGAGCGCGTCCGCCCGGCCCTCCGCGGTGTCGGCCCAGGCCGAAGTGGAGCGGAAGGACAGGTGCTCTTCGATCTGGCGGCGACGGCGATCCGTGACGCATCCACTCGACAGCCCTGATTCTCCGAGCCGGCTTGTGGCATTGTCGGCGCGGAGCGAGAGGCGATATTCGGCGCGCGCAGTCATCATCCGGTAGGGTTCGCTGACCCCCTGCGAAATGAGGTCATCGATCATCACGCCGATATATGAAGTGCGACGGTCGAAGCGGACCTCGTCGAGATCGAGCGCGGCCGCGGCAGCGTTGAGACCCGCTGCGAGGCCCTGCGCCGCAGCTTCTTCATAGCCGGTGGTGCCGTTGATCTGTCCAGCGAGGAACAGGCCCGGCACCTCGCGCACCTCGAGTGTCTGATTGAGCCGGCGCGGATCGACGAACTCATATTCGACCGCATAGCCCGGTCGCACGATCTCGGCGCGCTCGAGACCGGCGATGCTGCGGACGAACTGCTCCTGCACATCCGCGGGGAGCGAGGTCGAAATGCCGTTGGGATAGACGAGCGGGTCGTCGAGCCCCTCGGGCTCGACGAAAATCTGATGCGCGTCGCGGTCGGCGAAGCGCTTCACCTTGTCCTCGATCGACGGGCAGTAGCGCGGCCCCCTTCCCTCGATCGCGCCGGCGAACAGCGGCGAGCGGGCGAGGTTCGAAGCGATGATCTCGTGCGTCCGGCCGTTTGTACGGGCGATGACGCAGCGCAGCTGCGGCGGGCGGAGGCCGTCGTCGAGCGCCGACATGGTCCACGCCTCCGGGTCGCCCGGCTGCTCCTCGAGCCGCGCCCAATCGATGGTCCGGCCGTCGAGCCTCGGCGGCGTGCCGGTCTTGAGCCTTCCCTGCCCCAGGCCGATGTCGCGGATCTGCTGCGCCAGCGCCAGCGCTGCCCGCTCGCCGCGCCGGCCGCCTTCGATCACCTGTTCGCCGACAAACATGCGTGCGTCGAGGAACGTGCCGGTGGCGATGACGACCGCCCGGGCGGGCAGCGTGCCAGCATTGGTTTGGACGCCGGCGACGCGACCATCGCGAATGAGGAGGCGCAGCGCCTCGGCGGTCGCGATCTCCACGCCACCGTCGGCGAGGAGCGCCTGGATAGCCGCGCGATAAAGCTTCCGGTCGGCCTGCACGCGCGGGCCCCACACGGCGGGGCCCTTGCTGCGGTTGAGCATACGGCGATGAATTGCCGCGCGGTCGGCCGCGCGCGCCATGAGCCCGTCGAACACGTCGAGCTCGCGCACGAGGTGGCCCTTGCCGACGCCGCCGATCGACGGATTGCACGACATCTGCCCCGCATCCTCGACGCGGAAGGTCAGCAGGCGGACGCGCGCGCCGCGGCGGGCCGCGGCAGCCGCAGCCTCGCACCCGGCATGGCCGGCGCCGATCACCAGAACGTCGTGCATGGGCGGCGCCTTAGCGGATCGATGTTCCACGTGGAACACTACTTCCCCAGGCAGAAGCGGCTGAAGAGCGCATCGAGCACCCCCTCGATCCCGGCCCTGCCCGTCAGCCGGTCGAATGCGCCGCGAGCGAGGCGCAGGTCCTCGGCAATGAAAAGGAGCTCGGTGGCTGTCGATGCATGCGCGAGCGCATCCGCCGCCTCTCGGAGATGCGCCGCTTGCCGGCGGTTGACCGCGATCGCGTCCTCGGGCGGAAGCAGGCTCCGCGCGAAATCTTCGATTCGCCGGAGCAGCTCGGCGATGCCCTCACCCGTTACAGGCGACACGGCAATCGAACCCTCCGGAGCTGCGCCGCGCTCGTGGAGGTCGGCTTTTGCATGCACGTCGATCCGCCGGGGATGTTCAGACCCCTCATCCGGCTCCCCAAGCCAGACCAGGACGTCCGCGGCCCCGATCAGCTCCGTGGCGCGGCCGACGCCGATCGCCTCGACCCGGTCGACCGAATCGCGCAGGCCGGCCGTATCGGTCAGCAGGATCGGCACTCCGCCGAGCGCCAACGGCAAGTCGATATGGTCGCGCGTGGTTCCCGGAACGTCCGTGACGATCGCCCGCTCCTCTCCTGCTATCGCATTGAGCAAGCTCGACTTTCCCGCATTTGGCGGGCCTGCGACAACGACCCGCACGCCGTCTTTCAGCCGCTCCACGCGCGGCCGCTCGAGCCACGACCGCAGCTCGGACGCGAGCGCGGCGCATTCACGCGGCAGCGCCGGATCGACGGCTCGGTCGTCCTCGTCATAGTCGATCGCCCGTTCGGCTTCCGCGGAAAGGCCGAGCACCCGCTCCTGCCAGGCCGCGACCTGCTTCCTCAGCCCGCCTTCCGCCAACGCCAGCGCCGCCTTGCGCTGCGATTCGGTCTCGGCTTCGATGAGGTCGGCGAGGCCCTCCGCCTCAGTCAGGTCGATCCGGCCGTTCTCGAACGCGCGGCGGGTGAACTCTCCGGGTCGCGCCGCCCGCAATCCTCCGAGTGACGTCAAGGCGGCGAGGATCGCGTCGACGACGGCCCGGCCGCCATGACATTGGAATTCCACGATATCTTCGCCCGTCGAGCTCGCCGGGTCGTCGAATCGAAGGACCAAGGCC
>DASSUY010000049.1:0-10579 GCA_035706525.1 Steroidobacteraceae bacterium | reverse complement strand
GTTCGTCTCATCGCTGCCGCCCGCGACCGTCACGGCGAATGCCGACGAGGCGGCGACTTTCCTGCGGCGCCGGCTCGCCCGCGCGGGCGTGGCGCCGCCGGTGGCGATGCAGGCATGAAGATCCTGGCGCTCGATGCGGCGACGGAAGCCTGCTCCGCCGCGTTCTGGGTGGACGGCGAAGTCGCGGAGCGCTTCGAGGTGATCGGCCGCGGGCATGCCGGGCGGCTGCTGCCCATGGCAGACGAGTTGCTGACGGCTGCGGGCGCCGCGCTTCGCGAGATGGACGGCATTGCGTTCGGCCGCGGCCCCGGGGGCTTCACGGGCCTCAGGATCGCGGCGGGACTCGCCCAGGGCCTCGCAGCCGGCATCGCCCGGCCCGTGGTCCCGGTCAGCAACCTGGCAGCGGTCGCCGCGGGCGCGGCGCGGGAGACCGGGGCAAGGCGCGTTCTCGCCTGCATGGACGCGCGCATGGGCGAGGTGTACTGGGCGGCCTTCGAGTGCGACGGCGAGGCGCCGGTCCTGCTGGGTCGCGAGCACCTGTCCGCGCCTGACGGCGTCGTGCTGCCGGCGGGGGGCGGTTGGCACGGCGCCGGCCATGGCTTCGCGGCGCACGCCGGCCTTGCGCCGCGGCTCGGGCTCGCGTCCACCGATCCGGCCCGGTTGCCGCGCGCCGGGGACATCGCGCGCCTCGCGGCCGCCGACCTAGCGGCCGGCCGCGGCCTTGCGGCGGCGGCGGGCGTTCCCGTGTACCTGCGCGACGACGTGGTCCACAGGCGATGAGCCCCGCGGTGTCATAATTTCTCAACAATGGGCGGCCAGACTGACCGCGTGCGTTTGACCGACACCCGCATCCTCGTGGTCGAGGACGAGCCGCCGATCCGGGACCTGATCGCCTTCAACCTGCGCCGCGCCGGCTGCGACGTCGCGGTTGCGGAGCACGGCCGGCGACCACGCCAAGAACATCTGCGAGTACACTGTGTACATGGTGCACGGCAAGGACATCCGCCACCTCGCGCTCGACGACGCGGAGAGCGCCATCCGCCTGGCCGCCGACGCGCGCAAGGGCGGCTGATGCCGTCGCGGGCCGCCGCAAACTGGCTGGGCGCCGCTGCCTGCGCGGCGGCGCTCACGTTCGCCTTCTACGCGCAGTACGGCATGAATCTCGTGCCCTGCCACCTGTGCATCTTCCAGCGCGTCACGCTGGCGGCGCTCGGCGTCGCATTCGTCCTCGCGGCGCCGCTTTCGCGTCCCGGCGCCCGCGGCATCCTGTTCGCGACGCTCATATTCCTCGCGGGCGCGGCGACGATCGCGACGGCTGGCCGCCACGTGTGGATCCAGATGCAGCCGGAGGGTGCCGTGCCTTCCTGCGGGGCGGACCTCGACTTCATGCTCGAGCTCTTCCCGCTCACCGAGGTGATCCTCAAGGTGTTCCAGGCGGGCGGGGAGTGCGGAAAGATCGACTGGTCTTTCCTCGGGCTCTCGATGCCGGCCTGGGTCCTGATCCTCGCAGGCCTGCTGACGGCCGGCGGGGTCTGGGTCAACGCGCGAAGAGCCGGCTGAGGATTCCCTCGAAGACGCGCTGAAGCCGCGCGATGTCCTCGACCGCGCAGCATTCGTCGACCTCGTGGATACTGCGGTTCAGCAGGCCGAACTCCACGACCTCCGCGCCCGCGGCGGCGAAGAAGCGACCGTCCGAAGTTCCGCCGCCCGTCGAGAGCTCCGGCCGCCGTCCCGCGACTTCCAGGGCCGCTTCCGCGACGATCGACGACAGGCGTCCGGGCGGCGTGTAGTAGGGCAGCGAGGCCTCGCGCCAGGCGATGTCGTGGCGCAGCCCGTGGCGATCGAAGGTCTCGGCGACTGCCCGTTTCAGGCCGTCGAGCGTCTGTTCCGGCGACCAGCGCAGGTTGAAGAGCGCGGTGAGCTCCCCGGGGATGACGTTCGAGGCGCCGGTCCCGGACTGGATGTTGCTCAGCTGGAAGCGGGTCGGCGGGAAGTGCGCGTTGCCCCCGTCCCAGCGCCGCGCCGCCAGCTCCGTGAACGCCGGAAGGACGGCGTGGATCGGGTTCAGCGCGCGGTCCGGGTACGCGACATGGCCCTGGATGCCGTGCACCGTCACGCGGCCGGTCAGGGAGCCGCGCCGGCCGATCCGCGCGGTGTCGCCGAATTCCTGCTGGCTGGAGGGCTCGCCCACGACGCAGTACGCGATGGCCTGCCCGCGCTCGCGCAGCAGGTCGACGACGCGCCGCGTGCCGTCGACCGACGGGCCTTCCTCGTCGCTCGTCAGGACGAAGCCGATCGAGCCGGCGTAGGCGGGCCACGCGCGCACGAACGCCTCCGCCGCCGCCGTCATCGCGGCGACGCCGCTCTTCATGTCGGCGGCGCCGCGCCCGTAGAGGCGGCCGTCCCGCACGACGGGCTCGAAGGGATCCGAGGCCCACTTCTCGCGCGGGCCCGGCGGGACGACGTCGGTGTGCCCGGCGAAGACGACGAGCGGGCCGTCGCCGCCCCGATGCAGCGCCCAGAGGTTGTCCACCTCGCCGAACCTCAGGTGCTCGACCGCGAATCCTGCGGCGGCGAGGCGTGCCGCCAGCAATCGCTGGCATCCGCCGTCCTCCGGAGTGACCGACTTGCGGCGGATCAGCTCCTTCGTGAGCTCCAGGGCGTCGGGCATGTGCCTAGGTCCGCAGGAGATCGTTGAGCGAGGTCTTCGCCCGCGTCTGCGCATCGACCTTCTTCACGATGACGGCGCAGTACAGCGAGTGCGAGCCGTCCGCGGCGGGAAGGTTGCCGGGCACGACGACCGAGCCCGGGGGCACGCGGCCGTAGCTGACCTCGCGCGTCTCGCGGTCGTAGATCCGGGTGCTCGCGCCGAGGAAGACGCCCATCGAGATCACCGCGCCGCGCCCGACGACGACGCCCTCGACGATCTCGGAGCGCGCGCCGATGAAGCAGTCGTCCTCGACGATGGTCGGCGCCGCCTGCAACGGCTCGAGCACGCCGCCGATGCCGACGCCGCCCGAGAGGTGAACGCGGCTCCCGACCTGCGCGCAGGACCCGACCGTCGCCCAGGTGTCCACCATCGTCCCTTCGCCCACCCAGGCGCCGACGTTCACGAAGCTGGGCATCAGCACGGCGTCGCGCGCGACGTGCGCGCCGGCGCGCACGATCGCGCCCGGCACGACGCGCGCCCCGTCTTCGCCGAAGCGCGCGGCGTCGTACTCCGCGTACTTGAGGCCGACCTTGTCGAAGGCGCGCAGGGCCCCGGCATCGACGACGCGGTTCTCCTGCGTCCGGAAGTGCAGCAGCACCGCCTTCTTGAGCCACTCGTTCACGCGCCAGCCGCCCGCGCCGTCGGGTTCGGCGACGCGCAGTCGCCCGCTGCCGAGCCCCTCGAGGCAGTCGTCGATCGCGCGGAGCAGGTCCGCGGGCGCGCGCCCGGGGGTGAGCGACTGCCGCGTCTCGAAGGCCTCCTCGATGCGCTGGCGCGTGTCCATGGCTCAGGCCGCTGCGACGCGCGCGTCCAGCGCCTGCGCCAGGGCTTCCGCCAGCGCGGCCGCGCGGGCCGGCTCGAGGGCGCGACCCGCCCCGTCCGTGATCGTGAACACGTCCTCGGCGCGCTCGCCCACCGTCATGATCTTCGCCCCGTGCAGCTCGAGGTCATGGTCCCAGAATACCTGGCCGATCTCGGAGAGGAGCCCGGGGCGGTCGCCTGTCACGACCTCGACCACCGTCCGCCCGTTCTCGGCGTCGGCGCTGAAGCTCACCTGGGTCGGCGTCGTGAACATCCGCACCTGCCGCGGCACGCGCCGCGTGACGGCCGGCGCCTCCCGGCCGCGGCCGGCGAGCGCCTCGCGGAGCTTGCGCTCGATGCCCGCCATGCGCTCACGGTCGACGATCGGCTGGCCCGTGTCCTCGAGCACGTGGTAGGTGTCGAGGCTGCCGCCGTCCGCCGTCGGCGTGATGCGCGCGTCCTGGATGCTGAGACCGGCCTGGTCGAGCGCCGCGGTCGCGCGCGCGAAGCTGTGGCGTCGGCCGTGCGTCACCACGAGGACGACGGTGGCTCCGCCCCGGCCCGGGTGTTCCGCGACGGCGACGAGGGGGGTTTCGTCCGCGGGGTCCCGCGCCGCGATCTCGGCCGTGTGCCAGGCGACCTCGGCCGCCGCGTGCCGCAGGAAGTAGGCGCCGGTCAGCCGGGCCCAGACGCGCTGCGCGGCTTCCGGCGCGATGCCCCGGGCGGCGAGCATCTCGGTCGCGCGCGCCTGCGTCTCCGCGACGAGCTCGTCGCGATCGAGCGCGCTGCCGACGCCGCGGCGGAGCGCCTGCTTGACGCGCTCGTACAGCTCGTCGAACAGCGTCGCCTTCCAGGAGTTCCAGAGCTTCGGGTTGGTGCCGCGCACGTCGGCGACGGTCAGCACGTAGAGGTAGTCGAGGCGATCCTGGTCGCCGACGTCTCGCGCGAAAGCGCCGATGACCTGCGGGTCCGCGATGTCCTGCTTCTGCGCGGTGACCGAAAGCTTCAGGTGGTTGCGCACGAGCCAGGCGACCAGCCGCGCTTCGTAGGTCGAGAGGCCCTGTTCGAGGCAGAAGGCTTCGGCGTCGACTGCGCCGAGCTCCGAGTGGTCGCCGCCGCGGCCCTTGGCGATGTCGTGGAAGATCGCCGCGAGGTAAGCGAGCTCGGGCTTCGGCAGCGCCCGGAAGATCTGCGACAGCTTCGGGAACTCGTGGTCGTAGCGCTCGAGCGCGAAGCGCCGGAGGTTGCTGACCACGAACAGCGTGTGTGCATCCACGGTGTACGCGTGGAACAGGTCGTACTGCATGCGGCCGACGATGCGGCCGAACGCCGGGATGTAGCGCCCGAGCACGCCGTAGAGGTTCATCCGGCGCAGCTCGTGCGTGACGCCGGCGGGCGCCCGCAGGATCTCGAGGAAGAGCCGGTGGTTCCGCGGGTTCTGCCGGAACTCCTCGTCGACCAGCCAGAGGCTCTCGTGCACCTGGCGGATCGTGCGGGCGCGCACGCCCTTCAGCCGGGGGTTCTGCTGCAGGACGACGAACAGCTCGAGGAGCGCGGACGGATGGCGCGTGAAGACGTCGTCCGAGACGGCCTCGAGGCATTCGTCCCGCTCCTGGAAATGCGCGGACAGCGGCAGCGCCGGCGCGTCGCGATCGGCGAGGATCTCCTCCCGGAACTGCTGCAGCAGGAGCTCGTTGAGCCAGCTCACCTGCATCGCCGTACGGTAGTAGCGCTGCATGAACTGCTCGACGGCGAGCGTGTAGGTGGCGTCCTCGTAGCCGAAGCGGCGCGCGAGCCGGATCTGGTGGTCGAACAGGAGCCGGTCCTCGCGCCGCCCGGCCGCGAGGTGCAGGGCGAAGCGGACGCGCCAGAGCCACGACTGGGCCGCCTCGAGCTGGGCGAGCTCGCGCGCCGACAGGAAGCCGTGGGTCGCGAGTTCGGCGAGGCTTTCCACGCCGAAGTGCCGCTTGGCGACCCAGGCGATCGTCTGGATGTCGCGCAGGCCCCCCGGGCTCTGCTTGACGTTCGGTTCGAGGTTGTAGGCCGTGTCGTTCGAGCGGTGGTGGCGCGCCGCCTGCTCGGCCAGCTTCGCGTCGAAGAAGTCGCGAGAGGACCAGAGCCGGTCGGGCGCGAGCGCGCGCCGCATCGCTTCGAACAGTTCAGGCTCGCCGTCCAGCAGGCGGGACTCGAAGAGCGTCGTCGCGACGGAGAGATCCGCGAGCGCTTCCTGCTTGCAATCGTCCACGGTGCGGACGCTGTGCCCCGGCTCGAGCCCGATGTCCCAGAGGAAGGACAGGAAGCGCTCGAGCGGCGCCGTCCAGGAAGGGTCCGCGCCCTGCGGCAGCAGGACCATCACGTCGACGTCCGAGCAGGGATGCAGCTCGCCGCGACCGTAGCCGCCGACGGCGACGAGGGCCGCGCCCTTCGCCGCCGGCCCCGCATGCAGCCGCCAGGCGCGCGTCACCAGCGCGTCGACGAGGGCCGCGCGGCCGCGGACCAGCGCCTCGACGGGCTCCTCCGCCTCGAATCGCCTCGCGAGCTCGCGGTCCCCTTCGACGAGGGCCGCGCGGAATTCCCGGGCCGTTTCGATCGGCGCTCCTCAGGCCGCGGCGCGGTCCGCCGCGCCGAGCGTCAGCACCTCGTATCCGGCCGGCGTGACGAGCACCGTGTGCTCCCATTGCGCCGACAGCGAATGATCCTTCGTGACCACGGTCCAGCCGTCGCCGAGCAGCTTCACGTGGCGGCGGCCCGCGTTCACCATCGGCTCGACCGTGAACGTCATGCCGGGCTCGAGCTCGAGCCCGGTGCCGGCTTCGCCGTAATGCAGGACCTGCGGATCCTCGTGGAAGACGCGGCCGATGCCGTGGCCGCAGTACTCCCGCACGACGGAATACCCCTGGCCCTCCACGTAGGACTGGATGACGTGGCCGATGTCGCCGAGGCGGGCGCCGGGGCGGACGGTCCGGATCCCGCGCCACATGGCCTCGAAGCCGACGTCGCAGAGCCGCCGCGCCTGGATCGAGGGTTCGCCGATCAGGAACATGCGGCTGGTGTCCCCGTGGAAGCCGTCCTTGATGACCGTGATGTCGACATTGAGGATGTCGCCGGCCTTCAGGACCTTGTCGCCGGGGATGCCGTGGCAGACGACGTGGTTCACCGAGGTGCAGACCGACTTCGGAAATCCCTTGTAATTCAAGGGCGCCGGGATGGCCTTCTGCACGTCCACGATGTAGTCGTGGCAGATGCGGTCGATTTCCCCCGTCGTCATGCCCGCCCGGAGCCGCGGCCCGATCATGTCGAGCACGTCGGCGGCCAGGCGCCCGGCCGTGCGCATCGCCTCCTGTTCGGGGGTCGATTTGATCGATACGCGGCCATGGCTCGGCATCAGCATGCGGGGGTCCCGGAGGAGGGGGCTCCAATGCGCCTATCACGTTGTTTCGACGGGACAAAGATGGTATAAAGCGCGGCGTTTTTTCTCAACCAAATCCACACGCGTACCGTCACGTGCGGCGGGGTGCCGGGTCCCTTGACCGGTTGCCGCATGCGGGTCCGCGGAGGGCTAACCCGAAAGGAGTAGATCATGGCCAGCCTGTCCATGAGGCAGATGCTTGAGGCGGGGGTTCATTTCGGTCATCAGACCCGCTTCTGGAACCCGAAGATGTCGCCGTTCATCTTCGGCGAACGCAACAAGATCCACATCATCAACCTCGAGCGGACGCTTCCGCTCTACAACGAAGCCGCGGCCTTCGTGAAGGGCGTGGTCGCCGACGGCGGCCGCGTGCTCTTCGTCGGCACCAAGCGCAGCGCCCGCGACGCCATCCAGGCGGAGGCGACCCGCTGCGGCATGCCCTACGTCAACCAGCGCTGGCTGGGCGGCATGCTCACGAATTTCAAGACGATCCGGCAGTCGATCAAGCGCCTGCAGGAGCTCGAGGAGCTGCGCGACACGGGCGCGCTCGAGCGCCGCAACAAGAAGGAGGCACAGACGCTCCGCCGCGAGATGGAGAAGCTGAACCGCAGCCTCGGCGGCATCAAGGAGATGAATTCCCTTCCCGACGCGCTGTTCGTGGTCGACGTCGGCCACGAGGAGATCGCGGTTCACGAGGCGCGGAAGCTCGGCATCCCGGTGGTCGCGATCGTCGACAGCAACTGCAGCCCGGACGGCATCGACTACGTCGTTCCCGGGAACGACGACGCGATGAAGGCGATCCAGCTGTACGCGGCCGGCATCGCCGACGCCGTGATCGATGGCAAGTCCGCCGTGCCTGCGATGCCGGCCGGCGAGGACGAGTTCGTCGAGCTCGACGAGCAGGGCCAGCCGCGGCGCAAGGCGGCCCCGCGCGGCCAGCGCCGCCCGGCCAGCGTGCGCCGCAAGGCGCCCCCGCGCTCGCGCGCGACCGCCGAGACCGCTTCCGCGGCGACGATGCCGCCGGCCGATGCCGCGGACGGGGCCGACGCCTCGTTCGAGGACGCCGCGGTGGAAGACGCGCCGGAGGCCGCGCGCCAGGCGAAGGCGCCCGTCCGCCGTCGGCCGGCCGCGCGCAAGTCAGAGTGACACGGGGAACGAGATGACGATCACCGCAGAAACGGTCAAGACGCTGCGCGAGCGCACGGGCGCCGGCATGATGGAGTGCAAGAAGGCGCTCCTCGAGACCGGCGGCGACCTCGACGCCGCGGCCGAGATCATGCGCAAGGCGGGCCTCGCCAAGGCCGACAAGAAGGCCGGGCGCGTCGCGGCCGAGGGCACGATCGCGGCGGCGGTCTCGGGCGACGGGCGCGCGGCCGCGCTCGTCGAGGTGAATTGCGAAACGGACTTCGTCGCGCGGCAGCCGGAGTTCCAGGCCTTCGCCGCCGACGTCGCGCGGGCGGCGCTCGCGCAGCCCGGCGCCGTGGCAACGCCCGCCGCTCTGGTCCTCGGCAATGGCGCGGCCGTGGACGACACGCGCCGCAGCCTCGTCGCGAAGATCGGCGAGAAGATCGAAGTCCGCCGCGCCGCCGTGCTGTCGGCGCCGGAGCGCGTCGGGTCCTACGTGCACGGCACTCGCATCGGAGCGCTGGTCGCCCTCAAGGGCGGCGACGGGACGCTGGCGCGCGACCTCGCGATGCACGTCGCCGCGGCGAACCCGCAGTACGTGAGCCCCGCCCAGGTCCCCGCGGACGTGGTCGCGAAGGAGCGCGAGATTCTCGCCGCCCAGGCGGCCGGCGAGGGCAAGCCGCAGCCGATCATCGACAAGATGGTCGAGGGGCGCCTGCGCAAGTACCTCGCGGAGATCTGCCTGACCGGGCAGCCGTTCGTGAAGGACCCCGACACGAGCGTCGCCCAGCTGCTGGCCGGCGCCAGGGCCGAGGTCACGGGCTTCCTGCGCTACGAGGTGGGCGAGGGCATCGAGAAGAAGCAGGAGAACTTCGCCGCCGAAGTCATGGCGCAGGTCGAGGCCGCCAAGGGCAAGACCTGACTCGTTTAAGATGCGGGATGGTGCCGAGCCGGAGACCCTGGACATGAGCGCCGTCGAAACCACGAACCCGCGACCCGGCAGCGTTCCGCTCACGCGGATCCTGCTGAAGATCAGCGGCGAGGCGTTGCTCGGCGCCGCCGACTACGGCATCGATCCCGCCATCCTGAAGCGCATCGCGGGCGAGATCCGCGACGTCATGGCGCGGGGCGTTCAGGTCGCGGTCGTCATCGGCGGCGGCAACATCTTCCGGGGCGCGGGGCTCGCCCGGGCCGGCATGGACCGGGTCACCGCGGACCACATGGGCATGCTCGCGACCGTGATGAACGGGCTCGCCCTGCAGGATTCGCTGGAGTCGCTCGGGACCTACGCGCGCGTCATGTCGGCCGTGCGCGTCCAGGAAGTCTGCGAGGACTACATCCGCCGCCGCGCCGTGCGCCACCTCGAGAAGGGCCGCTGCGTGATCTTCGCGGCCGGCACCGGCAACCCGTTCTTCACCACCGACACGGCCGCTTCGCTCCGCGCCATCGAGATCGGCGCCGACCTGCTGCTGAAGGCGACCAAGGTCAACGGCATCTACGAGGACGACCCGGTCCGCAATCCCGCGGCGAAGCGCTATCGCACGCTGTCCTTCGACAAGGTGCTGGACGACCGCCTCGGCGTGATGGATGCGACCGCGATCGTCATGTGCCGCGACAACGCGCTGCCGCTCCGGGTGTTCAACCTCAACAACGAGGGGGACCTCCTCCGCATCGTGGACGGCGAGGACGTCGGCACGCTGGTGGCGAACGGCCTCTAGACGGAGAAGGGGAACATGCAGGACGAAATGACCCGCGACGCGACGCAGCGCATGGCGAAGTGCGTCGCGCAGCTCAAGGACCACTACCGCAAGATGAGGACCGGCCGCGCGAACGTGGGCCTGCTCGAGGGAATCAAGGTCGAGTACTACGGCTCCGAGATGCCGATCAACCAGGTCGCCTCGATCAGCGTCGAGGACGCGCGCACGCTCGTGATCTCGCCGTGGGACAAGGGCGCCGTGCAGGCGGTCGAGAAGGCGATCCTGAAGTCCGACCTCGGCCTCACGCCCAACACGGCGGGCCAGGTGATCCGCCTGCCGCTGCCGCCGATGACCGAGGAACGCCGGCGCGAGCTCACGAAGGTCGCGAAGCACGAGGCGGAGAACGCGCGCGTCGCGGTGCGCGCGGTCCGGCGCGACCTCATGAACGAGCTGAAGGAGATGCTGAAGGAGCGGCTGATCTCGGAGGATGACGACCGGCGCGCGCAGGAGGAGATCCAGAAGCTCACGGACCGGCACGTGCACGAGATCGACCAGGTGCTGGCCGAGAAAGAAAAAGAGCTGCTGCAGGTCTGAGATGCCCCCCGAAGCCCCGCAAGCGTCGGGCACGGCGGCCGTGCCGCGGCACGTCGCCGTGATCATGGACGGCAACGGCCGCTGGGCCGCCCAGCGGCACCTGCCGCGGGTCGAGGGGCATCGCGCCGGCATCGAGTCGGTCCGCGAAGTGGTCGAGGGCTCGGCGCGCCTCGACATCCGCGTGCTGACCCTGTATGCGTTCTCGGTCGAGAACTGGAAGCGCCCCGCGACCGAGGTCTCGAC
>DASSUY010000048.1:0-9416 GCA_035706525.1 Steroidobacteraceae bacterium | reverse complement strand
GGCGGTGGCCGCGGCCCGCGCCGTGCAGCCGGGCTGGGCGGCGCTGCCGGGCGCCGAGCGCGCGCGCATCCTGCGTCGCGCGGCGGAGCTCCTGCGCGCGCGGAACGACGCGCTCGCCGGACTCGAGACGCGCGACACGGGCAAGCCGATCCAGGAGACCCGCGTCGTCGACGTGATCTCGGGCGCGGAGTGCCTCGAGTACTTCGCCGCCGCCGCGCAGGGCGCCGCCGGCGAGCACATCGACCTCGGCCCCTCGGCCTTCGGCTACACGCGCCGCGAGCCGGTCGGCATCACGGCCGGCATCGGCGCCTGGAACTACCCGATCCAGATCGCCTGCTGGAAGTCCGCGCCCGCACTCGCCTTCGGCAACGCGATGATCTTCAAGCCCGCGAGCTTGACGCCCCTCACGGCGATCGAGCTCGAGAAGGCCTACCGCGACGCGGGACTGCCCGCGGGGCTCTTCCAGGTCGTGCAGGGCCACTCCCCGACCGGCCGCGCACTCTCGCGCCATCCCGCGATCCGCAAGGTCTCGCTCACGGGCTCGGTCGGCACCGGCAAGGCTGTCATGGCGGACGCGGCGACGCAGGTGAAGGCCGTGACGCTCGAGCTCGGGGGCAAGTCGCCCATCCTCGTCTTCGAGGACGCGAAGCTCGACCAGGCCGTGTCCGGCGCGCTGCTCGGCAACTTCTATTCCGCGGGCGAGGTGTGCTCGAACGGCACGCGGGTGTTCGTCCACCGCAAGGTCAAGGCCGGGTTCCTCGCGAAGCTCGCCGCGCGCGTCGGCGCGATGCGGATCGGCGACCCGATGGACCCGGCGACGCAGGTCGGCTCGCTGATCTCGCAGGAGCACATGGAGATGGTGCTCGGCTACATCGCGCGCGGGCGCGAGGAAGGCGCGCGCCTCGTCGTCGGCGGCCGGCGCCGCACGGAGGGCGCGCTCGCGAAGGGCGCCTTCGTCGAGCCGACCGTGTTCGACGGCTGCCGCGACGACATGACGATCGTGCGCGAGGAGATCTTCGGGCCCGTCATGGCCGTGCTCGAGTTCGAGGACGAGGACGAGGCCGTCGCGCGCGCGAACGCGACCGAGTTCGGGCTCTCCGCCGGCGTGTTCACGAACGACCTGAACCGCGCGCATCGCGTGATCGCGAAGCTCGAGGCGGGCACCTGCTGGATCAACCACTACAACGTGACGCCCGTCGAGCTGCCGTTCGGCGGCGTGAAGCTCTCGGGCCTCGGCCGCGAGAACGGGCGCGCCGCGATCGAGCACTACACGCAGCTGAAGAGCGTGTATGTCGCCAAGGGCGACATCGATGCGCCCTACTGAGGAGTTCGACTACGTCATCGTCGGCGCGGGCTCCGCGGGCTGCGTGCTCGCGAACCGGCTGACGGAGGACGGCGCGCGCAGCGTCCTCGTGCTCGAGGCCGGCGGCTCCGACCGCTCGATCTTCGTGCAGATGCCCTCCGCGCTCTCCATCCCGATGGGCATGGAGAAGTACGACTGGCGCTACTGGAGCGAGCCCGAGCCCGGGCTCGGCGGCCGGCGCCTGCACACGCCGCGCGGCCGGGTGCTCGGCGGGTCGTCCTCCATCAACGGCCTCGTGTACGTCCGCGGCAATCCGCAGGACTTCCAGCGCTGGGAGTCGGAAGGCGCGGCCGGCTGGAATTACGCCGCCGTGCTGCCCTACTTCCGGCGTGCGGAGACGCGGGCCGAGGGCGGCGACGAATACCGCGGCGACGACGGCCCGCTGCAGACGCGCTACGGCACGCTCCAGAACCCGCTGCACGCGGCCTGGCTCGAGGCAGGGAAGCAGGCGGGCTATGCGCAGACCCCGGACGTCAACGGCTTCCGGCAGGAGGGCTTCGGCCGGCTCGACATGACCGTTAGCCCGGACGGGCGGCGCTCGAGCGCGGCGAACGCCTACCTCCGCCCGGCGATGGCGCGGCCGAACCTCGCCGTCACGACCGGCGCGCTCGCGACGCGCATCCTCTTCGACGGGCGGCGCGCCCTCGGCGTCGAATTCCGCCAGGGCGAGGCGACGCGCGTCGCGCTCGCGCGCCGCGAGGTCATCGTGAGCGGCGGGCCGGTCAATTCGCCGAAGCTGCTGAAGCTCTCCGGCGTCGGGCCCGCGGCGGAGCTGCGCGAGCTCGGCATCGACGTCGTCGCCGACCGCCCGGGCGTCGGCGAGAACCTGCAGGACCACCTCGAGTTCTACTTCCAGGTCGCCTGCACGCAGCCCGTCACGCTGTACTCGTCCATGGGTCTCCTGCCGCGGGCGCTGATTGGCCTGCGCTGGCTGCTGCGCAAGGACGGCCTCGGCGCGACCAATCACTTCGAGACCGGCGGCTTCATCAGGAGCCGCGCCGGCGTCCCCTACCCCGACATCCAGTTCCACTTCCTGCCGCTCGCCGTGACCTACGACGGCTCGTCGCTCGCGAAGGAGCACGGCTTCCAGGCGCACGTCGGGCCGATGCGCTCGAAGAGCCGCGGCCACGTGCGGCTCGCCTCGGCGGACCCGCGCGAGAAGCCCCGGATCCTGTTCAACTACCTGGGCCACCCCGACGACCTCGAGGAGTTCCGCGCCTGCGTGCGGCTGACGCGGGAGATCTTCGCGCAGAAGGCCTTCGATCCCTGGCGCGGCCGCGAGATCCAGCCCGGCAAGGACGTGCAGAGCGACGACGAGATCGACGCCTTCGTGCGCGCGAAGGTCGAGAGCGCCTACCACCCCTCCTGCAGCTGCAAGATGGGCCGCAGCAGCGACCCCATGGCGGTGGTCGACCCCGAGGGCCGCGTCTACGGCACGGAGGCGCTGCGCGTCATCGACTCGTCGGTGATGCCGTCCATCACGACCGGCAACCTGAACGCGCCGACGATCATGCTGGCGGAGAAGATGGCGGACCACGTCCTCGGGCGGGAGCCGCTGCCGCCCTCGACCGCGCCCTTCCACGTCGTGGGCGACTGGCAGGTGGCGCAGCGCTAGCGGGCTTCGCCCCTGACCCGCGCGGCGATCGCCGCGAGCCCCTCCATCACCCGTTCGATCTCCGGCTCGTTCTGCCGCCACTTCTCCGGGTCCGGCGCCGACTGCGTGTGGCGCGAGGGCGGCAGCGGCTTCGAGAGGTAGTCCGCGAGGCGCGCGTCCATCGCGAGCCCCATGAAGGCGAGCAGCCTCTCGACCGTCGCGCGCGGGTCCGCGACGAGGTCCTCGTAGCGCACGCTCGTCCAGCGGTCCTTCGGCAGCGGCCCGAGGTCGTCCAGGATCGTCTCGTTCGCCACCCGCCACTGGAAGGCGACGATCTCCTCCAGCGGCTTGCCCTGCATGCGCTCGTAGCCGGGCGGCAGCAGCAGCGACCAGGGGCCGGGCCAGCCCGGCAGCCCGCGGTAGGTGATCCAGCCCTTGCCGCGCCAGGCCTGCATCATGCTCGAGAGGTTCGCGCGCGGCTCGCGATGCAGGAAGACGAACAGCGCGTCGGGGAACACCTCGAGCAGGAACGGGACGCGCAATGCGTTCTTCGGCGTCTTCTCGAGCAGGCGCACGACTTCGCCCGAGCCCGGCGGCTGCCGGTCGCGGTCATGGATGCGGCCGGCGAAGCGCTGGCGGATCTCCGAGACGATGGCCGTGGTCGCGTCGCGGCGCGTCAGGCGGTTCGAGTTCACGACGCCGCGCCCGGGGCGCAGCGTCGCGATGCTCTCGATGAGCTGGTGGCTCTCGCCGCCGATCGTGAAGATGCCCGCGGCCTGCGCCAGCGTCTCGAACAGGAGCGTCGAGCCTGCGCGCGGCGCGCTCAGGATGATGACCGGCCGCTCGATCACCGGCGGCCTCCAGGGCTCGGGCTCCGGCTCGACGACGGGCTCCGCCTCGACCACCGGCAGCGTGTCGGCCACCGGCCGCGGCTCCGGCTCGAGCACGACGGTCGTGATGCGCGGCACCTCGACGGTCGGCATCTCGACCCGCGGCACCTCGATCGTCGGCAACTCGCTCAGCGTCGGCTCGTCGCGGGCGGGCGCCGCTTCGAACTCGGGGACCTCGCGCCGCCGGCCGTCGGCGAAGGCGTGGTCGAAGATCCGCGCCTGCAGCACGGCCTGCGCGCTCCCGCCCGTGCTCGCGACGCGCACCGGCGGAAGCTGGCCGATCCGGCGGCGCGTCGCGGCCAGCAGCTGCTCGAAATGCGCCCGCCCGTCGGGCGAATCCGCGAACAGCGACCAGAGCGAGCGCCAGTCGTGGCAGAACTCCGCCATCACGGCGGCCATCTGCCCGGGCGCGGCCGCCGACTCCGGCTTCGCCTCGGCGGGCGCGAGGTCGTGCACGAGGTCGTAGGTCAGCTGCTCGACTTCCGCAGGCGGCATGAGCCGCGGCGCGTTGAAGCGCTCGGTCAGGAGCTGCGGGCGCGCGGCGGGATCGAAGGGCACGAGCCGCGCATCGGGATGCGAGGGGCCGAAGTTCCTCGACTCGGCCTTCGCGAGCAGGCGCCAGAACGCGGACGTGCCCGAGGTGTCCGCGACGAGGTGGACGCAGGCCTCCGCCGCCGGGTTCTCGAGGCGGTGCGGGCGCGAGCCGTCGAAGATCCAGGCCTCGCCGGGCGCCATGTGTACGTCCTCGCCCGCGCAGTGGAAACGCACCTCCGGTCGCGCGACGACGGGCAGGTGCACGCGCACCCGGTGGAACCCGTGGTAGCTCACGTCGCTGTGCTGCGGCAGGGAGGCGCCGCCGTCGATCCGCAGGAGGCGCGTGCGCGACCAGACCGTCGAGAACGAGGCGAGCGCCTGCGCGAGGTACGGGCAGGCGCCGAGCGCCGCCGTCGGCTTCATCTCGCCGTCGACCGCGTCGTTGTCGCCGCCGCCGACGCTGACCAGCCGCACGGCGGCGTGGCCGTCAGGCCCCCGCGGCGGCCGCGACCATGCGCCCGGCGGCAGCGCCCCGGCCTCCGCCGCGAGGCGCGCCGCGTCGAAGCGGAGCGGCAGGCGGAAGAAGGGCCGGGGTAGCTTCAACCTCGCCCTTCGTCAGTCGTAGCCGGCGCCGAAGCGGAAGCTCGCGGTCACGCCGTACCAGCGCGGCCGGCCGTAGACGCCCGCGACCACGCCGGAGAACAGCGAGCTGTCGAAGGCGTAGACGCGGTACTCCTCCTCGGTGAGGTTGTTCACGAAGGCCGCGATCTCCCACTGCCCGTCGTCGGGGCCGTAGGCGATGCGGGCGTTCGCGACCGCGTAGGAATCCTCCGCCTCCACCGGCGCGCACAGCGTCGTGAAGCAGAAGTCGTCCGAGTACAGGATGTCGCCCTGCAGCGAGAGCCGGCCGCCGCCGAGCGGGAACTCGTAGCGCGCGAGCACGTTCGCGGAGAAGGGCGGCGCCTGCGGCAGGTCGTGGTCCACGATGGTCGCCTGGTCCGGCAGCCGGATGTCCTTGACCTTGCTGTCCATGATCGAGGCGCCGAGCTGCAGCGTCAGGCGGTCGGTCGGGTGCGAGTTCAGCTCGATCTCGAGGCCCTGCGCCTCCGCGTCCTGGTTCGTGACGGTCTGCACCTGGCTGACCTGCGCGAAGGCCTGGTAGTCCTCATAGTCGTAGTAGAACGCGGCGACGTTCAGGGTCGTCGTGCCGCCGCCGAGGTTCGCCTTCATGCCGAGCTCGTAGGCGTTCAGCGTCTCCGGCTCGAACGGGATGCCGTTGACGAAGTCCACTTCCGTGCCGCCGTAAGGCGTGCCCGTCGAGAACGTGAAGCCGCCGCTCTTGCTGCCGCGGTTGTACGACAGGTACCAGAGCAGGTTGTCGCTCGCGTGGTAGTCGAGCTGCAGCCGCGCCGTGAAGTCGTCGAAGTCCGCGTCGGCGTCCGACGGCGTGACCGTGACCCCCGTCAGGTCGGTGGAGTTCGGGAAGATCTCGTCCTTGCTGAAGATGATCGTCACCGGCGGCGAGAGGCCCGGCACCTCGGGCGCGGAGGCGAAGTACGCGCCCTCGCGCGTGTCCCGCCAGTAGCGCAGGCCCCCGATCAGCCGCCACTTGTCGTTGAGGCTCCACTCGTCCTGGAAGAACGCGGCGTAGGAGGTCGTGTCCTGCGTGAACGCGACGTCCGGGTCGTAGCCGTAGAAGGGGTCCGCGAACTTGCCGGTGTAGTCGCCGCTCACGTCCATGTAGAACACGCCGCCGACCATCTGGTGGTCGCCCGCGCTCCAGGACAGGCGGAATTCCTGCGACACCTGGTCGATGTCGCTCCCCTGGAAGAAGTACACGCCCTCGACCGGCGAGGCGTCGCCGCCCTCCGTGTAGAACTTGTCCGAGGTCTGGTAATCCGTGATCGAGATGAGCGTCGCGGCGCCGAGCGCGGCCTCCACGCGCACCTGCGCGCCGAAGATCTCGCGGTCGACGTACGAGGGCTCGGTTTCCGCCGTCTTCCAGGGATCGCCGCCGCGGCTCGGGATGATCGAGTCGTCGCGGAAGCCCGTGCCGGCCTCGCCGGGTCCCGTGCCCCAGAACTCGCAGGCCTGGTCGGGCCGCGTGAACTCGCCCTGGAAGAGGGCGTTCGGGCAGGCGGGCTCGTGCGAGTAGAGGCCGGCCTGCGTCTCCTTGTCGGCCTTCATGTAGCGCAGGATCAGGTCGACGTTCGTCGAGTCGCCGGGCTGCCAGGCGAGCCGGCCGCGGAGCGCATAGTGGTCCATTCCGCCGCGGTCGGGCGTGCCGGGGACGATGGACTCCATGTAGCCGTCGTCCTTCTCGTAGATGAACGCGAGCCGCCCCTGCACCGCGTCGCCGAGCGGCCCCGATGCCGCGGCTTCCGCGATCACCTGGCTGAAGCTGCCGAGCGTCAGGTTCGTGTACGCCTCGAAGTCCTTCGTCGGCTTGCGCGAGATGAACTGGATCGCGCCGCCCGTCGCGTTGCGGCCGAACAGCGTGCCCTGCGGGCCGCGCAGCGTCTCGACGCGCTCGAGGTCGAACACCGGGAAGCTCGCGAGGTTGATCGAGCTCGAGTAGCTGTCGTCCTGGTACACGGCGACCGGCGGCTCCTGCTGGTCGCCGTAGTCGTTCTGCGAGATGCCGCGGATGTTGAACACGACCTGCGAGCTCGAGTACGCGTTCATCTTGAGGCTGGGCACGGCCCGGACGATGTCCGTCGCGTTCGAGATGTTGAGGTCCTGCAGGTTCTTCGGCCCGAGCGGCGTGACCGCGATGCCGACGTCCTGGATGTTCTGCTCGCGCCGCTGCGCCGTGACGACGATCTCGTCGAAGCGCTGGACCTCCTGCGCGAGCGCCGCCGCCGATCCCAGGACCATGGCCGCGCACAGCGTCGCGCGCACGGCGGCCCGAACCTCCGTCCGCTCAGTACTCGACATTGGCCTTCCCCCTCATTGCGCGGACCGCAGGCATCCGCGGACGTATTCCGCGAACGAGCGGCCGACTTCCAGATGGTACTCCTCCGCCGCGCGGCGCCACAAAAGCGCTTCCGCCTTGGCGAACAGCGTCCGGGTGCAGGCGCCGACCGGGAATGCTTCCGGGTCGAGGTCGAGCGGGCATCCGGTCGCGAGCAGGTCCCGCGCCGCCGGGCCGTCCACCCGGATCGCGACCTGGCGCTCGCTCACGTCCACCAGCGAATGCGGAATCCCGGCCAGCGCCGCCGCGAGGGCGGCCGCGACCCCGGCCTGCGTACCCTCGGGTGCGAGCAGCAGGCGCTCGTCGGGGCCGAGCCAGAGCGCCGCCCGCCCGCCGCCCGTGTTCGCGCGACAGGCGGCTTCCGGCATCGGGACGCCGAAGGCCCCCCCGGCGGCTTCCCGCGCGACGGGACCGCCCTGCAGGACGAAGCGCGCGCTGTCAGCCATGCAGCCGCTTCCCTTCCGGGTCGTAGAACACCGGGCTCGTCACCGTGACGGGGAGGTCCCCGCCCGGCATCGTCGCGTACACCGTGCCGCCGATGCGCGAGCGGCCGCCCGAGAGCATCGCGAGCGCGATCGAATGCCCGAGCGCGGCGCTCGCATACGAGCTCGTCACGTGGCCGATGACCTTCATGGGCGCCGCCTGGCCCGGCGACCCGACGAGCTGCGCGCCCTCCTCCAGCACGGTCCCGGGATCGCGGGTGCGAAGGCCGACGAGCTGCCTGCGCGCGGGGTCCTTCATCGACGCCCGCTCGATCGAGCGCTTGCCGACGAAATCGCGCTTGTTCTTCCCGATCGCCCAGGCGAGCCCCGCGTCGTCGGGCGTCGCCGTGCCGTCGGTGTCCTGCCCGACGATGATGTAGCCCTTCTCCGCGCGCAGGACGTGCATCGTTTCCGTGCCGTAGGGCGTCAAGCCCTGCGCGCAGCCGGCCTCGGCGATCGCGTCCCAGGCCTCCCGGCCCCGGCTCGCCGGCACGTTGACCTCGTAGCCGAGCTCGCCCGTGAAGCTCACGCGGAGGACGAGTGCCGGCACGCCCGCGACGCTCCCCTCGGCGACCGCCATGTGCGGCAGCGCCGCATGCGAGAGGTCGACGCCGGCCGCGAGCGGCGCCAGCACCTCGCGCGCCTTCGGGCCCTGCACCGCGATCACGGCCCACTGCTCGGTCACCGACGTGAGCCAGACCGCGAGCTCGGGCCACTCCGTCTGGCGGTAGTCCTCCATCATCGCGAGCACGCGCGCCGCGCCGCCGGTGGTCGTCGTCACGTGGAAGCGGTCGCGCGCGAGGCGCGCGATCACGCCGTCGTCGTAGACAAAGCCGTCCTCGCGCAGCAGGATCCCGTAGCGGCAGCGGCCGTCCGCGAGGTTCCGGAAGTCGTTCACGTAGAGCCGGTTCAGGAACTCCGCGGCGTCGGGGCCTGCGACCGCGATCTTGCCGAGCGTCGAGGCGTCGAAGAGCCCGCAGGCGCCGCGCACGGCGCGGCACTCGCGCGCGACGGCCGCGTGCATGTCCTCGCCGGGCCGCGGAAAGTACCGCGCGCGCTTCCACTGGCCCACGTCCTCGAACACGGCGCCGAGCGCGACGGCCGCCTCGTGCATCGGCGTCCTGCGCACGGGATCGAACAGCTCGCCGCGCGCGAAGCCCGCGAGGCTTCCGAACGTCACGGGCGTGTACGGCATGCGGAACGTCGTGTGGCCGACGTCGGGCACCGGCTTGCCGAGCGTCGAGGCGACGAGGCCGAGCGCCGCGAGGTTCGAGGTCTTGCCCTGGTCGGTCGCCATGCCGACCGTCGTGTAGCGCTTCACGTGCTCGATCGAGCGGAAGCCTTCGCGCGCGGCCAGCGCGAGGTCGCGCGCGGTCACGTCGTTCTGGAAGTCCACGAAGGCCTTGCCTGCGGGCGGGACCTGCGCGACGGCGGGGCCCGCGCGCGCGGGCTCCTCGTCACCGGCGACGGAGAAGCGAAGGCTGGCGCCGCCGTGCCCGGCTTCGCGGGCCGCGGCGCTGCCGGCCGCCGCGCCCTCCGCGAGCGCGGCGGCAAGCCCCGTCGTGCCGCGGCAGGCGCC
>DASSUY010000047.1:0-2092 GCA_035706525.1 Steroidobacteraceae bacterium | reverse complement strand
ACCAGCGGGAAGCCGTGCGGGAAGACGAGCCCGACCGCGACCAGTGTCAGGATGAACGCCGCGAGGTGGGTGATCACGGTCACCGGTCGGTCGCTCCGGTAAGGCCTGGCGGCACGATGCAGGGACGGCACATAGTAATGCTTCGCACTTCGATGTCGAGATTCCGGTGGCTCCCGGCCTCCGCGCTGGCCGCAGTCGCCTCGCTCCTGCCGATCGCGCCGTTCGCCGCCGGAGACTGGCTCATCATCTCGTTTCCGGGCAACACGCCGGAATGGAACGAGAAGCTCGGCGTCTCGGAGCTGCGCGTGCCCTGCACGAATGCGCCCGCGAGCTGCATGAAGAGGCTCCGCACCCTCGAGCAGGACGAGGGCGTCGCGCGCTTCACGGTCTCCATGACCCGGGAGCTGGGCGAGGTCGCGAAGTACGCCGCGCAGTTCTCCGAGCTCAGCAAGGCGGACGGCCGGCTGCGCGGCATCGGGATCGACGATTTCGTCGGCACGCTGCAGGACTGGCGGAAAGCCGACCCGAAAGGCGCCGTCCGCACGTTGCAGCAGGCGCTCGCGAACGCGAAATCCGCCAATCCCTCCCTCGAGTTCGGCATCACGCTCTACGAAGACCAGCTGCAATCCCCGCTGCTCGGCGAGCAGGCCTTTCCGCGGAGCCTCCGCGCGCAGGTCGACCGGGTGAGCCTCTTCGTCCACTACCGCGAGAACGGCCCGGCGTATCGCGACTACGTCAGGCAGGTCCGCAGGCTGTTCCCGAAGGCGGACATCGTCGCGGGCGCCTACGCGTACGACCGCATGGACTACCTGCCCTGCGCGAAGGGCGGCACGAAGCCCTGCACGGCCGCGCAGGAGGCCGATCTCTTCGAGCGGACCTTCGACGTCCAGGTCAAGATGCTGCGGAAGGGCGAAGTCGACGGGATCGAATTCTTCCCCGGCCGCTTCGGCGTCGAGCAGGACTGGTCCTCGTGGACGAAGAATCCGCGCAACTGCAAGCGGGACCGCCTCCAGGACTGCCTCGCGATGACGCGCAGGATGCGCGAGCGCGCGCTCTCGATCCTGCGCGAGGCCCGCCCGGCCGGGTGACGGCCTAGAAGGATCCGACCGCGGCCACCGCCACGGCGAGGTTGTAGATGATCGTCGTGACCGCGGTCCACAGCGGCAGCGGGCGCATCCGCTCCGCGTCCAGCGGCACCACAATCGTGTCCCCGGGCTGGACGCTCCCGGTCTGCCCGAACCAGCGACTGCCACCGCCGGATTCGACGCTGCCGTTGGCACGGACGATGTAGATCCGCTTGTCGTCGGCCTTCTGGGTCGGCCCGCCGCTCAGGCGCAGGTAGTCGTCGCGCGAGAGCGACGGGTCGTAGAGGTGCGAGGTCGCGTTCTGCACTTCGCCGATCACCGTGACCTCCTGCGGCCGGCGCGGCACGCGCAGCGTGTCGCCGTCGCGGAGCAGGATGTCGTCCGCGGCGTCCGTGCTCGCCAGCACCCGGTCGAGGTCGATCACGAGGCGCCCCACCGGCTCGGCGCTCCGCAGGTCCGCGAGCAGCGACTGGCCGATCGCGAGCGTGTTCGACGCCTGGCTCGCCCCCGTCGCCCCGGACTGGGCGCCCTGCAGCGCGAGCGCCGCGAGGTCCTGCTTGAGGCGCTCGGCCAGCATCTCGATCTGCTGCCGCTCGCGCTCCTTGAGGATCTCGCGGGTGAAGATGCTGCCGCCCGGGAAGGCGAGCGGCGTCAGCCCGCCCGCCCGCGCGATCACGGACCGGAGCGTCTCACCCTGCTCGATCGGGTAGTCGCCCGGGAACTTCACCTGTCCCTCGAGGTGGACGATCTCCTGCGTGGTCGCCCACTGGGAGATTTCCTTCACGACGAGGAAATCGAAGGGCGCGAGCGTCACGTCGGCGGAGGGGTCGCCCGCCGCCGCCAGCGAAAGGTCGATCTTCCTCACCTGGGTGCGGCGCGTCTCGCCGTCGCGAATCTCGTAGCGCGCGAGCTCCGCCCCCGTGCCGTAAGCGTCCTCGGTGAGCCCGCCGCCGGCACGCAGCAGGTCGCTCACCGTCATGTCGTCCTCCAGCGGATAGTCGCCGGGC
>DASSUY010000046.1:0-10175 GCA_035706525.1 Steroidobacteraceae bacterium | reverse complement strand
CGGCCTGCAGGGCCTCCTCGGCGACCCGGATCGCGCTTCGCTGGCTGGAGACGCGTGCGACGGAGGCTTCCGCCGCCGCGCGCGCGGCGTCGACGGCGGAGGCGCTCGTGAGCTTCAGGGCCGCCAGTTCCTGCTGGCGCCCGTACTCCCGCCGCGCGTTCGCGGCCGTGGCTTCGGCTTCCTCGAGCTGGGCCCGGGCGGCCGCGACCTGCGCCCGCCGCAGCTCCACGTCCACGCGCGCCTCGGAGTCGTCGAGGCGCGCCAGCACGTCGCCGGCTTCGACCGCCTGGCCTTCCTCGATCAGCACTTCGCGCACCTTGCCGGTGATCTTCGCGGAGACCGTGGCCTGCCGGCGCGCCGTCACGTAGCCCGTGGCGTCCAGCACGGAAGTTCCGCCGCTCACCGCAGGCAGCGCCCGCGCGGTCGCGGTCGTGACCTCGACCGACTGCGCACGGCCGAACAGCCAGGCGGCGAGGGCAGCCGCCGCGAGGAGGGCGACGCCCAGCGCGATCCAGAGGCGCCAGCGCGGGGGCGGCCCTTCGTCGCGCGAGTCGCGGTCGATGCGAAGCTGCTTGAGGAGTTCCGACTTGTCCAAGCGGGTCGCGGGCCTGCCGTTCCGGGGGCGCGCAGTGTGCCACAGTCCCGCGCCCGCTGCGCCGGGCGCCTCAGTCGCTGCGCCAGCGGAACCCCGCGGCGGCGATGGCGAGGAAAAGGACCGCCATGCCGACGAGGACGCCGAGCGCCGGCAGCACTGCCGGCAATCCCGCGCCGTCCAGCATCACGGCGCGCGCCGCGTCCAGCATCCAGGTCAGGGGGAGCGCCCGGGCCGCATGCTGCAGCCACTGCGGCGCGCCCTCGAGCGAGAACCAGACGCCGGACAGCAGCATCATCGGCCAGGAAGCGAGGTTGATGGCGCCGGTCGCGAGCTCCTCGCTCGTGAAGCGCGCCGCCATCATGAACCCGAAGGCGATCATCGAGAGGGCGCCTGCAGCCGCAACCGCGAACAGGAGGAGGACGCTGCCTTCGTTGCGGAACGGCACGAGGAGCGACAGCGCGCCGTAGAGCAGCGAGGTCACGGTCAGCGTGAGGAGCAGCCGCGACAGCACCTGGGCCGCGCCGAACTCGAGGGCCGTCACCGGGGTCGCCGACAGCCGGCGCAGGAAGCCGCTCTTGCGGTAGCGCACGACGACATAGCCGACGCCGAACAGGCAGCTGAACATCATGTTCATGCCTAGGATCCCGGGCAGCAGCCAGTCGACGTAGCGGACGGCCGCGCCCGTCACCGGCTGCCGCGCCGCCCGGCCTCCGGCCGACTCGAGCAACAGCTTCTCGGCGAGGTAGCCCTTCGGCGAGTCCTCGTTGACCCAGTAGCGCGGCGCGGCGCGCAGGTCGACGAGGAGGTCGACCTGGTGTCGCTCGACCTTCCGGATCGTCGCCTCGAGGTCGTCGGCGCCGATGCGCACGAAGTCGACGTGGCGCGTGCCGAGGAAGGGGTGCAGCCCGGCGTCGAGGGCCGCGCCCGGCGGCGCGAGGACGTCGACCTTGAAGAGTGCGCGGGGCTCGCCGCCGAAGATCAACGCGAAGGCGACGACGAGCGCGAGCGGGAACAGGAAATTGAAGATGAGCGTCGCGCGGTCACGCAGGAACTCGAGGTTCCGCGCGTGCCACACGGCGGCGAGTCGCCGGAGGTTCACGCGCGCAGCTCCCGCCCCGTGAGCTCGAGGAACAGGTCCTCGAGGTTCCGCGGCCGGATCCGCAGCTGGCGGAGCGAGGCGCCGCGCTCGAGCAGGGCGCGAAGCGCGCCCTCGACGTCGCGGGTCGAGATCTCGATGCGGTCGGCCGTCGCGAGCAGCGGCAACGGGAATCCGGCGGGGTCCCCGCCGAAGTCGCGCCGCGGCAGCTCGAGCACGACGTCGTCGAAGTGCTCCGCGAGCAGCTGCGAGGGCGGGCCCTCGGCGATGATCCGGCCGCGGTCCATGATCGCGATCTCGTCGCAGAGGAGGTAGGCCTCCTCCATGTAGTGCGTCGTGAGCAGCACCGTGCGTCCCTCGGCCTTGATCGCCTGCACGAGGTCCCAGAAGTTGCGGCGCGCCTGCGGGTCGAGCCCGGTCGTCGGCTCGTCGAGGAAGATCACGCGGGGGTCGTTCGCGAGCGCGATCGCGAGCAGGAGCCGCTGCAGCTGGCCGCCGGAGAGCTTGCGGTTGTCGCGCTCCGCCACCTGTTCCAGCGCGCAGAGCCGGATCAGCTCGTCGACGCTGCGGCGCTTCGGATAGAGGCGCGTGAAGAGCGCGAGCGTCTCGCGCACCGTCAGGAACTCCTGCAGCGAGGTCTTCTGGAACTGGATGCCCGCCTCGTCGCGGAAGCCGGCGCCGAGCGGCTCGCCGCGGTAGAGCACGACGCCCGAGGTCGCGCTCGTGACGCCTTCCATGATCTCGACCGTCGTCGTCTTGCCGGCGCCGTTCGGTCCGAGCAGGCCGAAGCAGCACCCCTCGCGGATCGAGAACGAAACGCCGTCCACGGCACGCACGGACGGGTACTGCTTCACGAGGTCGCGGACTTCGAGGACGGGAGTCATCGCGGGCGCATGCTATATGATTGCGCGCGTGACGCCGAACCCGTTTCCGCACCTCCTGGCGCCGCTCGACCTCGGCTTCACGACGCTCCGGAACCGGGTGCTGATGGGCTCGATGCACACGGGCCTCGAGGACCGCGCCGAGGACTACCCGAAGCTCGCCGCCTATTTCGCCGAGCGCGCCCGCGGGGGCGTCGGCCTGATCGTCACCGGGGGCATCTCCCCGAACGCCGCCGGCTGGACCAAGCCCTTCGCCGGCACGCTGAGCGGCCGCCGGCACCTCGCCCGGCATCGGCTGGTCACGGAAGCGGTGCACGACGCCGGCGGACGGGTCTGCATGCAGATCCTCCACGCAGGCCGCTACGCCTTCCACCCGCTCGCGGTCGCGCCCTCGCGCCTCAAGGCGCCGATCTCGCCGTTCACGCCCCGGGCACTGTCGGACGCCGGCGTCCGCCGGCAGGTCTCGGCCTTCGTCCGCTGCGCCGGGCTCGCGCAGGAGGCCGGCTACGACGGCGTCGAGATCATGGGTTCCGAGGGCTACTTCATCAACGAGTTCCTTGCCGCCCGCACCAACAAGCGAGAGGACGGCTGGGGCGGCAGCTGGCCCAACCGCATGCGACTGCCCGTCGAGATCGTCGCGCGCACCCGCGCCGCGGTCGGGCGCGAGTTCATCCTGATCTACCGGCTCTCGATGCTCGACCTCGTGCAGGGCGGCTGTCGCTGGGAGGAGGTCGTGGAGCTCGCCCGCGCCGCCGAAGCCGCCGGGGCGACACTCCTGAACACCGGCATCGGCTGGCACGAGGCGCGCATCCCGACGATCGCGACCCGCGTCCCGCGCGCAGCCTTCACCTGGGTCACGCGCCGGCTCAAGGGCGCGGTCGGCATCCCGCTCGTGACCAGCAACCGCATCAATGACCCGGCCGTGGCGGAGCGCGTGCTGGCCGCGGGCGACGCCGACCTCGTGTCGATGGCGCGTCCCCTGCTCGCCGACCCGGAATTCGTCGCCAAGGCCGCCGCGAACCGCGCGGGCGAGATCAACACCTGCATCGCCTGCAACCAGGCCTGCCTCGACTTCGTTTTCGAGGACAAGCCCGCCACCTGTCTCGTGAACCCGCGCGCCGCCCGGGAAACGGAACGGGTGTTCCACCCGGCAGCCTCGCCGAGGCGGGTGGCCGTCGTGGGTGCGGGACCCGCAGGGCTCTCCTGCGCATCGGCGGCCGGGCGGCGCGGCCACAGCGTGACACTCTTCGAGGCCATGGACGCGATCGGCGGCCAGTTCAACATGGCGAAAGTCGTGCCGGGCAAGGAGGAATTCGCGGAGACGCTTCGCTATTTCCGCGGGGAGCTCGAGCGTGCGGGCGTCGAACAAAGGCTCGGCCGTCGCGTGACGGCGGCCGAGCTCGCGGCGCAGTCCTTCGACGAGGTCGTCCTCGCCTGCGGCGTCCTGCCGCGCGTGCCCGACATCCCGGGCATCGCCCACCCGAGCGTCCTCGGCTACGCGGACGTCCTCCTGCACGGCCGGGCGGTCGGCCCGAGGGTCGCGATCGTGGGCGCGGGCGGCATCGGATTCGACGTCGCCGAATTCCTGAGTCACGATGCGGCCTGCGTGCCGGCGAGCCGGGACATCCCGGCCTTCATGCGCGAATGGGGCATCGACATGACGCTCGAGAACCGCGGCGGACTCGCCGAACCCGAGGAACCGAGGTCGCCGCGGGAGATCTGGCTGCTGCAGCGCAAGCCGACGCCGCCGGGGCGCGACCTCGGCAAGACGACGGGCTGGGCCCATCGCCTCGCGCTGAAGCGCCGGGGCGTGCGGATGCTCGCCGGCGTCCGCTACGAGCGCATCGACGACGAGGGCCTCTGGGTCAGCCAGGGCGGCGAGCGGCGCCTGCTCGCGGTGGACAACGTCGTCATCTGCGCCGGCCAGGAACCGCGGAGCGAACTCGCGCCGGAGCTCGAGTCCCTCGGGCTTCGCCCGCACCTCATCGGCGGCGCGAAGCTCGCCGTGGAGCTCGACGCGCGCCGCGCGATCGACGAGGGCGCGCGGCTGGGGGCGGCCCTGTGAACCTGTCCGGCCATCCGGCCGCGCAACTCGGCCTGCTCGACGGCACCGGAGCGGAGGACAACGCCTGGCGCGTGCGCCCGAGCCCGCGGGCGCGGCGGCTTGCAGTGCGGGTCCTGCCGGGCGGGGTCGTCGAGATCGTCGTGCCGCGGGGCACGCGCCCGCGCACCGTCGAGCAGTTCGTGCAGCGCCACCGGCGCTGGATCGAGCGGACGGTCGATCTCTACCGCCCGGCGGACGCCCAGCTGGCGGCGGCGATCCCGACCCAAATCGCCTTTGCGGCGACCGGCAGGAATTACCCGGTGCTGTTCGACGACCGGGACGGACCCCCGCAATTGCGCCTCCTGCGCGACCGCCTCGAACTCTCGGGTCCATCGGGCCGGCCGGCGCTCCTGCGCCACGCCCTGCAGCGCTTCGTGATGCGCGAAGCGCACTCGGCGCTCTCGCCCTGGCTTCTCAAGCTGTCCGCCGCGTCGGGCCTCGGCTACGAGCGCATCCAGATCCGCCGGCAGCGCACGCGCTGGGGAAGCTGCTCGCGGACCGGCACGATCAGCCTGAATGCCTGCCTGCTGTTCCAGCCGGCGGACGTCGTCAACTATCTTCTCATCCACGAGCTCGCGCACACGCGCCACATGAACCACTCGCGACGGTTCTGGAAGCTGGTCGAGTCGCTCGAACCGCGCTGGCGCGAACTCGACGCGGCATTGACGCGCGGCTGGCGGCAGGTGCCGGCCTGGGCGATCGGGTAGGTTCGCGGGTGCGCTCGGCCGGCCGGGTCGCGCCCCTCCTCGTGCTCGCGATCGCGCTGGTCGCCGTCTCGAACGGCGCGATCTTCGCGCGGCTCGCCGCGGCGGCGCCGCTCGCGATCGCGGCCTGGCGCGTGGGGCTTGCGCTCCTCGTGGTGCTCCCGGTCGCGCTGCTGCCGCCCCGCGGCTTCGGCCGGCGCGGGCTCCTCTTCGCGACCGGGGCGGGCGCGTTCCTCGCCCTGCATTTCGCGACCTGGATCGCCTCGCTCGAGCATACGACGATCGCCCGAAGCGTCCTGTTCGTGTCCACCACGCCGATCTGGGTCGTGTTGCTGCAGGTCGCCGCGGGACGCGGGCTGCCCTCGCGCACGACGCTGCTGGCGCTGGTCCTCGCCGTCGCGGGAGCCGGCATCGTGAGCGGCCCGGCGGGCGGGCAGGGCGCGTCGTTCGGCGACCTGCTGGCGCTCGCGGGGGGCGTCGCGATGGCGGCCTACTTCCTGCTGTCACGCGAGGCGCAGGCGACGCTGCCGTTCCGCGCCTACCTCGGCATCGCCTACGGCTTCGCAGCCGCCCTGCTCGCGGCGGCGGTCCTCGCGAGCGGGACGCCGGCGACGGGATTCGACGCGCGCACCTGGGCGGCCCTCGCTGCGATGGCCCTGGTGTCCCAGCTCATCGGCCACAGCGGCTACAACTGGTCGCTGCGGCACCTCGACCCGCTCTTCGTCGCGGTCGTCTCGGTCGGCGAGCCCGTGCTGGCCTCACTGCTGGGCTGGTGGCTGCTCGGCGAAGCCGTGGACGCCCGCACGGCCCTGGGAGGTGCGCTGGTCCTCGCCGGCATCGCCCTCGCGTCGCGCCGCGCCGCGGCGGGACGGCCCGCGGCGCCGGTTCCACAGGCGCCAGCCGAGCAGTAGGGCGAGCAGGCCTGCATAGAGCGCCGGCTCCCGGATGTCGGCCTTCACCTGCCACCAGAAATGCAGGCAGGCGAGGATCGCCGCCGGGTAGACGAGACGGTGCAGGCGCTGCCAGCGCCTGCCGAGCCGCCGCATCGCGCGGCGGGTGGACGTGACGGCGAGGGGCGTGAGCAGCAGCAGTGCGCTGAAGCCGGCCGTGACGTAGGGGCGCTTGACGACGTCGCCGGCGAGCTGCTCCCAGTTGAAGGCCTGGTCCACGAACAGGTACCAGAAGAAGTGCGCGGTCACGTAGAAGAAGGCGAAGAGCCCGAGCATCCGGCGGAACAAGTGCAGCTTCGGCGAGCGCGTCAGCACGCGCAGCGGCGTGACCGCGAGCGTAGCGATCAGGAGGCGAAGCCCCCATATGCCGAGCGTGTCCTGCACTTTTTCGACGGGGTTGGCGCCCAGCGACAGGGCCGCCTGCGACGACGGGTCGCCGGCCACGAGTCCTGCGATGCCGAGCGCGAGCCAGGCCGCGGGCAGCAGGCAGAGCACGAATACCGCGGGCTTCGCCACCCGCCGCACGAAGCGGTCCGCGTCCATCAGAACCAGCGCTTGAGGTCGAGCCCACGGTAGAGCGACGCGACTTCGTCGGCGTAGCCGTTGAAGGGCAGGGTCGGCTGGCGCGCGAAGAAGTTGCTGCTCCCGATGCGGCGCTCGGTCTTCTGGCTCCAGCGCGGGTGGTCGACGTCGGGGTTCACGTTCGCGAAGAAGCCGTACTCGTTCGGCGCCGACAGCGCCCAGGAGGTCTTCGGCATCCGCTCGGTGAAGCGGATCCGCACGATGGACTTGATGCTCTTGAAGCCGTACTTCCAGGGCACCACGAGGCGGAGCGGCGCGCCGTTCTGGTTGGGCAGCGGCGTTCCGTAGACGCCGACGGCGAGGATCGCGAGCGGGTGCATGGCCTCGTCGATCCGCAGGCCCTCGACGTAGGGCCAGTCGAGCACGTCGAAGCGCTGCCCCGGCATCTGCTTCGGGTCCAGGAGCGTCGTGAACTCGACGAACTTCGCGCGCGAGGTCGGCCGGAAGCGCTTCACGAGGTCGCCGAGAGGGAAGCCGATCCACGGGATCACCATGGACCAGGCCTCGACGCAGCGCAGGCGATAGACCCGCTCCTCGAGTGCGTGGGGCTTCAGCAGGTCCTCGAGCGGGAACCGGCCGGGACTCTCGCACTCGCCGTCGACGGTGACGGTCCAGGGCTTCGTGCGCAGCCTGCCGGCGTTCTCCGCGGGGTCGCCCTTCGCGGTGCCGAACTCGTAGAAGTTGTTGTAGCCCGTCGCCTGCGCCCGGGTGTTCATCGGCTCCGTGGTCGAATAGCGCGGGTTGCGGCGGTATTTCAGGGACGGCTCGAGAAGCCCGACCGTGATGACCTGCTCGGCGGCGGCAGGCAGTGCCGCTGCGAGGCCGGCGCCCGCGAGGCCTGCCAGGAACGACCGGCGCGTGCGCCAGACGGCTTCGGGCGTGATTTCGGAGGGTTGGATGCGGGGCGGGCGTCTCATGCCGATTGGACCGCGGCGGGGGGCGGTTTGTTACGCCAGTCGGCCGTCCGGTAGCCGCGGCGCAGCGCCTGGCGGCGAAGGCGCGGCCCGGCATTCACGAGGACCGCCTCGTCCACGGCCTCGAAATGGTCGAAGTCGGTGCGGGCATTGCCGTAGGCCGTAAACGCGGTTCCGGGAAATCGCGCGCGCAGGTCCAGCACGCACCGGAGTTTCTCGCCGGCGCGCCGGTTCGGGCTCGCGAGTGCGCCGTCGAGGCGGTCGCCGGACCAGGCGATCTCGGTGCAGACGGCTTCGTCGAAACCGAAGCGCCGGGCGATCGCGGGCACATAGAGGTCGACGCTGGCCGAGAGGAGGACGAGGCGGTCTCCGGCGGCGCGATGTCGTTCGATGGCGGCGAGCGCACCCGGGCAGAGATCGGCCGCCCCGAGCGCCTCCACGAAGCGCTGCGTGTGGGCGGCCACGTCCTCGCGGCGCGTCCCGCCCATGGCGATGCGGATGAGGCGCGACTTGAGGCGGCCGTGGTCCCGGTGCAGCAGCCAGCGCGCGGAGGCGAAGGCCACGCCCGGCCAGAAGCCGGGCGACGGGTGGCTGCGCTGCCAGGCGCACAGGTAAGGCCACAGCGTGTCGTGGCGCGTCAGCGTGCCGTCGAGATCGAAGACCGCGACTCGCATCGCGGCGCGGTTCAGGCGGCGAGCTGGCGCAGTACGTAGTGGAGAATCCCGCCGTTCTCCATGTATTCCCACTCCTTGGGCGTGTCGACGCGCACGTTCACCTTGAACCGCAGCGCCGGGCCTGCCGCGGGCTTCGCCACGACGGTCGCCTCGCGGCTGCCGACGCCGAGTCCCTCGATGTCATAGACCTCGCTGCCGTCGAGCCCGAGCGAAGCCGCCGACTCGCCGTCCCTGAAGGTGAGCGGGAACACGCCCATGCCGACGAGGTTCGAGCGATGGATGCGCTCGAAGCTTTCCGCGATGACGGCCTTCACGCCGAGCAGGTTGGTTCCCTTGGCCGCCCAGTCGCGGGAGGAGCCGGTGCCGTATTCCTTGCCGGCGAGGATCACGAGCGGCGTGCCGGCCGCCAGGTACCTCATCGCCGCGTCGTAGATCGGCAGGCGCTCGCCGCCCGGCTGGAGGGCCGTCACGCCGCCCTCGACGTCCGGCACCATGCGGTTGCGGATGCGGGTGTTCGCGAACGTGCCGCGCATCATCACCTCGTGGTTGCCGCGCCGGGAGCCGTAGCTGTTGAAGTCCGCCGGCGCGACGCCGTGCTCCTGGAGGTAGCGCCCGGCGGGCGAGTCCTTGCGGATCGCGCCTGCGGGCGAGATGTGGTCCGTCGTGATCGAATCGCCGAAGAGCGCGAGGCAGCGGGCGCCGCGCACGGTGGGAAGGCCGGGGGCCCTCCGGTCCATGCCCGCGAAGTAGGGCGGGTTCTGGATGTAGGTGCTGGCGGTGTCCCAGGTGTAGGTCTTCGAATCCGGCACCCGGATGCCGCGCCATCGCTCGTCGCCATGGAAGACGTCGGCGTAGGTCTTCGTGAACATCGCGGCATCGACGCTCTTTCCGACGAACTGCTGGACCTCGTGCGCGCTCGGCCAGATATCGCGCAGGTATACGGCCTGGCCGGAG
The DNA here is from genome assembly GCA_035706525.1 of Steroidobacteraceae bacterium. Taxonomy (GTDB): domain Bacteria; phylum Pseudomonadota; class Gammaproteobacteria; order Steroidobacterales; family Steroidobacteraceae; genus SCUD01. The sequence goes on along the minus strand of DASSUY010000046.1, from coordinate 721 downwards.
GCGTCGCGCCCGATCGGATCCCGCGTCAGGTCGGCATCGACCGTGCCCGCGATCGCGTAGGCGACGACGAGCGGGGGCGATGCGAGGAAGTTCATCCGCACTTCCTGGTGGACGCGGCCCTCGAAGTTGCGGTTGCCCGAAAGCACGGAGGCGACCGACAGCCGGTGGTCGGCGATCGCCTTCGAGATCGGCGCATTCAGCGGGCCGGAATTGCCGATGCAGGTCGTACAGCCGTAGCCGACGACGTTGAAGCCGAGCGCCTCCAGGTCGTCCAGGAGCCCGGAGCGCGTCAGGTACTCGGTCACGACCTTCGAGCCCGGCGCGAGCGAGGTCTTGACCCAGGGCTGCACGTGCAGGCCGCGCCTGCGCGCGTTCCGGGCCACGAGCCCGGCGCCGATCATGACGGCGGGATTCGAGGTGTTCGTGCAGGAGGTGATGGCCGCGATCACGACGGCGCCGTCGCGGAGCTCGAACGACTTGCCGGCGTCGGCGACCTTCGCGGGCCCGGCCGACTTCCACTTGTCCTGGTCGCGGGCGAAGGCGTCGCGATAGGCCTTCTGCATGTCGCCGAGGGCGACGCGGTCCTGGGGCCGCTTCGGGCCGGCGAGCGAGGGCTGGACGCTGCCGAGGTCGAGCCTGAGGACGTCGGTGTAGACCGCGTCCGGCGCGCCGTCCTTGCGCCACAGCCCCTGTCGCTTCGCATATTCCCTGACGAGGGCGA
>DASSUY010000045.1:0-4120 GCA_035706525.1 Steroidobacteraceae bacterium | reverse complement strand
GCCTGTGGCTGGTGGAACACGCGCGGGAGTTCGGGGGAATCACTTACGGCATCGGGCAGGGCGCGCGAGGTGGCGGGGTCTCGCGAGCAGACTCGTAAAGTTCCGCCGAGTCTGCGAGCGAGAACCCCGCCGGATCCCGCGCGCCCGGCGCGGTCCCGTGAACGCTTCACCCGTTACTCCGGCGGATGCTCCGCCAGCCATCTCATGGATCGTTCGACGCGTGCTCTCCCGCTCGGATGGTCATAGAAGATGACCTCCTCGAGCGCCCCAGGCTCGAGCTTGCGATACGTCGACAGCCGCATCGCGACCGAGGCGAAGCCGTGCGGCTCCTTGGCCGCGTCCAGGCCGAACGCATCCGCCTGCGCCTCGGCGATGCGGATCATCGAGTTGGTCGCCGGCGTCAGCAGGTACATCACGACGGTGAAGATCGCGAGCGCGAGCGGGAGCCCGGCGGGGTCGGCAATGTCGCGGATGCCCCAGCGCTCGCCGTACCGGCGCTGGAAGCGGCCGAAGACCCGGTTGACCACGAAGTAGCCGATGCCGAGGAACAGCGTGAAGCCGATCGAGAGCTTGATCCCGTGGTGCAGCGCGTAGTGCCCCATCTCGTGGCCCATGACCGCGCGGATCTCCGGCAGCGAGGTGCCGTTCAGCAGGTTGTCGTTCAGCGCGATGCGCGCCGTGCCGCCGAGGCCCGAGACGTTCGCGCTGATGCGCTTGGTCTGCTTCGAGGCGTCGAACCAGAAGACGTCGTCCACCGGGATGTTCGTCTCCTTCGCGAGCGCCAGGATGTCCTCGCGGACCTGTCCCGCAGGGAGCGGCTGGTAGTCGTTCAGCAGCGGCTCCACGGTGACGGGCGCCACCATGAAGATGAACAGGACGAAGGCGGCGGTCGCGGCGGTCGCCCACCACACCCAGCCCTCGCGCACGCGGCGCACGAGGCGGTAGATTCCGGAAATGGCGAGCCCCATGACGGCGACGCCGATGGCGGTCAGCATCACCCACTCGCCGAAAAAGCGGCCGGGCGTGTAGTTGGACATCCCGTACTGGTGCTCGCGGAAGTACTGCACGTACGCGTCCCAGGGCAGCGCCAGCACCGAGATCGCGAGCAGGACGGCGACGGCGACGACGAGCGACTGCAGCCAGGGGCCGCGTCCGCGCGCCGCGACGGCATCGCGCACGCGCGCCGCGAGGCGGAAGTTGAGCAGGAGGAGGCACAGGGCGACGACGATCAGCGTGTTCCAGGCGTCGATCCAGTAGCCGCCCTCGAAATAGGCGTCGGACTTCGCGCGGTCCGCGGCCGGGATGGTGGCGATGTACGCGTCGGTCGCGCGCCCGACGTCGAACGTCGGCCCCCAGGCGGCTTCCGGCGGCACGGTGAGTTGCGGTGTTGGCTGGCTCATCTGACTACCCCCCTGTCAGGCACGTTATAGTGCGGACTTTGCAGCGCAACAAGCGAGTGCATGGCGGCTAACCCCCGGGTGGGACTGATCGGCTGGCGCGGGATGGTCGGCTCGGTGCTCGTCGAGCGGATGCGCGCCGAAGGCGACTTCGCGCTCATCGACCCCACGTTCTATTCCACGACGCAGGCGGGCGCCGCGGCGCCGGAGGTGGGCCGGGGCGACGCACGCGTCGCGGACGCGAACGACCTCGAGGCGCTCGCGCGCGCGGACATCCTCGTGTCCTGCCAGGGCGGCGACTACACGGCCGCGGTGCATCCGAAGCTTCGCGCCGCGGGCTGGCGCGGCCACTGGATCGACGCCGCCTCCGCGCTGCGCCACGAACCCGGCGCCGTGATCATCCTCGACCCGGTGAACCGCGACGTAATCGACGCGGCGCTCGCGGGCGGCAAGGTGCGCGACTGGATCGGCGGCAACTGCACCGTGAGCCTCATGCTCATGGCCTTCGGCGGCCTCTTCCGCGCGGGCCTCGTCGAGTGGCTGACGACGATGACCTACCAGGCGGCCTCGGGCGCGGGCGCGCGCGAGATGCGCGAGCTCCTCGCGCAGATGGGCCACCTGCATCGCGCGGCGGGCGCGCTGCTCGACGACCCGGCGAGCGCGATCCTCGAGATCGACCGACGCGCGCAGGGCGCGTTCGCGGACATGCCGGCCGCGCGGCTCGGCCATCCGCTGGCGGGAAGCCTCCTGCCCTGGATCGACCGCGACCTCGGCGACGGCCGCAGCCGCGAGGAGTGGAAGGCGGGCGCGGAGGGCAACAAGATCCTCGGCCGCACCGCGTCGCCCGTGCCGATCGACGGCCTCTGCGTGCGCATCGGCGCGATGCGCTGCCACAGCCAGGCGGTCACGATCCGCCTGAAGCGGCCGATGCCGGTCGCCGAGGTCGAGCGCACGATCGCCGCCGCGCACGCGTGGATCCGCCTCGTGCCGAACGAGCGCGAGGCGACGCTCGCGCGGCTGACGCCCGCCGCGGTCGGCGGCACGCTCGACATCGCGGTGGGCCGGCTGCGCCACCTCGAGATGGGCGAGGACCACGTCACCGCCTTCACGGTCGGCGACCAGCTCCTCTGGGGCGCGGCCGAGCCGCTCAGGCGCATGCTGCGCCTGCTGGTCGGGCGGTGATCGCATGACGGCGGCGTCGCGCCGCGAGTCCGCGCTCGGGCGGCTCGTGCACCACCCGGGTTTCGTGCGCTTCCTGTCGGCACGCCTGCTCGCCTCGGTGGCCGTGCAGATGCAGACGGTGGCCGTCGGCTGGCAGGTCTACTCGATCACCGGCAATCCGCTCGACCTCGGGCTCATCGGCCTCTCGCAGTTCCTGCCGTTCGTGCTGCTCGTGCTGCCCGCGGGGCACGTCGCGGACCGCCGCGACCGCGTGCGGATCCTTTCGCTCTGCATCGCGCTCGAGTTCGTCTGCGCGCTCGCGCTGCTCGCGTTCACCCTGTCGGGGCTCACGGTCGCCTGGCCGGTGTTCGCCGTGATGGTCGTCTTCGGCGTCGCGCGCGCGTTCTCGATGCCGGCGGGGCAGGCGATCATGCCGAACCTCGTGCCGCCCTCGCTCTTCTCACGCGCCGTCGCCGTGAACTCCAGCACCTGGCAGGTCTCGACCATCGTCGGTCCCGCGATCGGCGGCCTCGTGTACCTCGCGGGCCCGGACGTCGTGTACGCGACGGTCGCGGGGCTCCTGGCCGCGGCCTTCGTCCTCGTCGTCGGCGTAAGAATCGCGCGGCCCGCGCGCCCGGAGGTGCCCGACAGCTGGCGGACGCTCCTCGAGGGCCTCCGGTTCGTGTGGCACAAGAAGATCATCCTCGGCGCCGTGTCGATGGATCTCTTCGCCGTGCTCTTCGGCGGCGCGGTCGCGCTGCTGCCCGCGGTCGCGAGCGACATGCTGCACGTCGGGCCCGCCGGCTTCGGATGGCTTCGCGCCGCGCCCGGCATCGGCGCTGCGGTGATCGCGCTCGTGCTCGCCTGGCGGCCGATCACGCAGAACGTCGGCGCGAAGATGTACGCGGGCGTCGCGGTCTTCGGCATCGCGACCGTCGTTTTCGGGCTCTCCCATGCGTACTTCGTCTCGCTCGCGGCGCTCGTCGTCATCGGCGCTTCCGACATGGTCAGCGTCTACATCCGCCACATGCTCGTGCAGCTCGAGACGCCCGACGAGATCCGCGGGCGGGTGAGCGCGGTCAACGCGGTCTTCATCGGCGCCTCGAACGAGCTCGGCGAGTTCGAGTCGGGCGTCACCGCGGCCTGGTGGGGGCTGAAGCCCGCGATCATCGTCGGCGGCGCGGCGAGCATCGCGATCGCGGGCCTGTGGATCCGCGCCTTCCCGGGCCTCTGGCGCATCAACCACTTCCCGGAGCCGGCCACGAAGGATCCTTGACCGCCACGGTGCGTAGCTGTATATCCGTACAGTATGCACCGGACCCCCGACAAGAGCCGCGGCACGCAGACAAACCGCACCGGCCGCTTCGAATCGCTCGCGGTCGAGGCCGTCGACGACGGCTGGGGCATCGCGGACGAGGAACTGCCGCCGGTCCAGACGACGGTGCAGCCGGAGCCCGCTCGCAGCGTCATCACGCGGAACGACTCGCCGGACATCCCCTTCGACCTGTCGATCAACCCCTACCGCGGCTGCGAGTCAGGTTGCATTTACTGCTACGCGCGGC
>DASSUY010000044.1:0-8056 GCA_035706525.1 Steroidobacteraceae bacterium | reverse complement strand
AGTTCGAGGCGAACACGCCCTACCTCTACAGCACCTACGCCAGCGAGGACGAGTCGGAAGTCACCAGTAAACCCAAGGCCATGATCCTGGGCGGCGGGCCGAACCGGATCGGCCAGGGCATCGAGTTCGACTATTGCTGCGTGCACGCGGCCTTCGCCCTGCGCGAGGAACCAGGGGTCGATCGAGGTCTCTTCCGAGATCCGCGCGAGGCTCCATCCCGCGCGGAAGGCGTCCGCCACGTAGCGGATGCGCTCCGCGCCCGGGTGGCGAAGCTCCTCGGCGAGCCGCAGCTCGCCGTCGGCGTCGAGCGGCAGCGACAGGATCGGCGTCAGCCCGTCGCAGCCGGTCTCGAGGCTGCGCAGCGCCTTCTGCAGCGACTCCTGGAAGGTGCGCCCGAAGGCCATCGCCTCGCCGACCGACTTCATCTGGGTCGTCAGGCGCGCGTTCGAGCCGGGGAACTTCTCGAAGGTGAAGCGCGGGACCTTGGTCACGACGTAGTCGATCGTCGGCTCGAACGACGCGGGCGTCGCGCCCCCGGTGATCTCGTTGCGCAGCTCGTCCAGCGTGTAGCCGACCGCGAGCTTCGCCGCGACCTTCGCGATCGGGAATCCCGTCGCCTTCGAGGCGAGGGCCGAGGAGCGCGACACGCGCGGGTTCATCTCGATGACCAGCATGCGGCCGTCGCGCGGGTTGACGGCGAACTGCACGTTTGAGCCGCCGCACTCCACGCCGACCTGGCGCAGGACCGCGATGGAGGCGTCGCGCATGCGCTGGTATTCCTTGTCCGTCAGCGTCAGCGCGGGGGCGACCGTGATGGAGTCGCCGGTGTGCACGCCCATCGGGTCGAGGTTCTCGATCGAGCAGACGATGATGCAGTTGTCCTTGCGGTCCCGCACCACCTCCATCTCGAATTCCTTCCAGCCGAGGACCGACTCCTCGATGAGGACCTCCGCGGTCGGCGAGGCGTCGAGGCCGCGCAGGACGATCTCCTCGAACTCCTCGCGGTTGAAGGCGATGCCGCCGCCGGTGCCGCCGAGCGTGAACGACGGGCGGATCACGGTCGGGTAGCCGACCTCCGCCTGGACCGCGAGCGCCTCGTCGAGGTCGTGCGCGATGTAGGAGCGCGGGCATTCGAGGCCGATGCCGCGCATGGCGTTCCGGAACAGCTCCCGGTCCTCGGCCATGTCGATCGCCTCGCGCGAGGCGGCGATCATCTCGACGCCGAACCGCTCGAGCACGCCCTCGCGCACGAGGTCGAGCGCGGTGTTGAGCGCAGTCTGGCCGCCCATGGTCGGCAGCAGCGCGTCCGGGCGCTCCTTCTCGATGATGCGGGCGACGGTCCGCCAGTCGACCGGCTCGATGTAGACGGCGTCCGCCATCTCCGGGTCGGTCATGATGGTCGCGGGGTTGGAGTTCACGAGGATGACCCGGTAGCCCTCCTCGCGCAGCGCGCGGCAGGCCTGGGCGCCCGAGTAGTCGAACTCGCAGGCCTGGCCGATCACGATCGGCCCGGCGCCGATGATCAGGATGCTCTCGATGTCCGTGCGCTTGGCCATCAGCGCGCCGCGACGCCCTCGCCCGCCGGCGCGTGGGTGCGCAGGATCTGCTGCAGGCGCCTCACCATCAGGAACACGAAATGCTCGAACAGCGGCCGCAGGTCGTGCGGGCCCGGGCTCGCCTCCGGGTGGCCCTGGAAGCCGAAGGCCGGGCGGTCCGTGCGCGCCATTCCCTGCAGCGAGCCGTCGAACAGCGAGCGGTGCGTGGGCTTCAGCTGCGGGGGCAGCGTCGACTCGTCGACCGCGAATCCGTGGTTCTGGCTCGTGATCAGCACGTGGCCGCCCGCGAGCTCCTGCACCGGGTGGTTCGCGCCGTGGTGGCCGAACTTCATCTTGACGGTGCGGGCTCCGCTCGCGAGCCCGAGCAGCTGGTGGCCGAGGCAGATGCCGAACACCGGGATGTCCGTCTCGAGGAACTCCCGGATCGCCGCGATCGCGTAGTCGCAGGGCTCCGGGTCCCCGGGGCCGTTCGAGAGGAAGATGCCGTCGGGATTCAGCGCGAGCGCCTCGGCGGCGCTCGTCTGCGCCGGCACGACGGTCATGCGGCAACCGTAGTCCGAGAGCAGGCGCAGGATGTTTCGCTTGATGCCGAAATCGTAGGCGACCACGTGCAGCCGCGTGCCGGGCCGCATCACGCGCGACGGCTCGCGCCCGATGCTGCCCTCGTTCCACTGGTAGGGCTTGCGCACCGACACGACCTTCGCGAGGTCCATGCCCTTGAGTCCCGGGAATGCGCGCGCGGCGCGGAGCGCGACGTCGGCATCCGCCTTGTCCGCCGTCGCGATGCAACCGCCCTGCGCCCCCCGCTCCCGCAGGATGCGCGTGAGCTTGCGCGTGTCGATGCCCGCGATCGCGACGGTCTCTCCCTCGATGAGGAATTCCGCGAGGGAGTGGCTCGCTCGCCAGCTCGAGTGCAGCCTCGGGAGGTCGCGGATGACGAGCCCCGCGGCGTGCACCGAATCCGACTCGAGGTCCTCGGGGGTGACGCCGGTGTTGCCGATGTGCGGGCAGGTCAGGGTGACGATCTGCCGCGCATAGGACGGGTCCGTCAGGATTTCCTGGTAGCCCGTCATCGCGGTGTTGAACACGACCTCGCCGGTCGTGACGCCGGATGCGCCGATCGAAATGCCCCGAAACACCGTGCCGTCCTCGAGCGCGAGCACTGCAGGTGTCGGTGTCACCAGGGCGTTCTCCCGTTTCCTGCCCCGCCGGCACTGGGCCAGGCGCAGGACTTCATGGGATGGAGCCGTCCGGACTCCATCGGTCATCAGCGGTACGACAAATCGGGGGCCGCGACCTGAGGCGGCAGTTTACTACAGGAAGGCGCCGACGTGACCCGATTTGGCTATAGGCCGAGGACGTCCGCCATGCCGTAGAGGCCCGGCGGGCGCCCCAGGATCCAGCGCGCGGCGGCGAGCGCGCCGTAGGCGAAGGTCATGCGGTCCGTGGTCCGGTGCACGAGCTCGAGCGTCTCGCCGGTGCCCGCGAACAGCACCTGGTGCTGGCCGACGATGTCGCCAGCGCGCAGGCTCGCGAACCCCACCGCCCCCGGCGCGCGGCCGCCGGTCTTGCCCAGGCGGCCGTACACCGCGTGCTCCGCGAGTGTGCCGCCGCGGGCGCCCGCCACGATCTCCCCGAGGCGCAGCGCGGTGCCGGAGGGCGCATCGGCCTTGCCGCGGTGGTGCGCCTCGAGGATCTCGACGTCGTAGTCGGGCGGCAGGGCCGCGGCGGCCCGCGCCGCGAGGCTGAAGAGCAGGTTGACAGCGAGCGACATGTTGGGGGCGACGAGGATGGCCCGCCGCTCGCTGAAGCGCCGCAGCTCCGCCTGGCGCGAGGCGTCGAGCCCGGTGATGCCGACGACCAGGGGCACGCCCGCCCGCTCGACCGCCGCGAGGTTGTCGGAGAGCGCCTCGGGCAGCGTGAAGTCGATTGCGACGTCGGCGCCCGTGAGCGCGACGCTCCGGTCGGCGGTGACGGTGAGCGCGAGCGGGCCCGCTTGCGCGACCTCCCCCGCGTCGCGGCCGAGCGCGGCGCTCGTCGGGGAGGCGAGCGCGCCGCTCAGCGTCAGGTCCGGCGCCTCGCGGATGGCGCGGACGAGGCAGCGCCCGACTCTCCCGCTGATCCCGAACACGGCGACATTCGTCATGTCAGTGGCCCATCCTGCCGAAGAACTGCCGCACGCCCTCGAGCCACGACCGCTGGCGCGGGTTGTGGCTCCGGCTGTCGGCGGCCATCGATGCCTCGAACTTGCGCAGGAGCTCCTTCTGTTCCGCGGTGAGCTCGACCGGCGTCTCGACCACGACGCGGCAGAAGAGGTCGCCCCTCGCGCCGCCGCGCACGGGCTTGATGCCCTTCTCGCGCAGGCGGAACACCCGTCCCGACTGCGTGCCCGCCGGCAGCTTGATGTTCGCATGGCCGTCGAGCGTCGGCACCTCCACGCTGCCGCCGAGCGCCGCGGTGACGAAGCTGACGGGCACCTCGCAGGAGAGGTGCGCGCCGTCCCGCTCGAAGATCGGGTGCTCGCGGACGACGATTTCCACGTACAGGTCACCCGGCGGCCCGCCGTTGCGCCCCGCCTCCCCCTCGCCCGCGAGGCGGATCCGGTCGCCCGTATCGACGCCGGCCGGCACCTTGACGGACAACCGCCGGGTCGTGCGCAGGCGCCCCTGACCCGCGCATCCGGGGCAGGGATTGCGGATGATCGTCCCGCGTCCCTTGCAGCGCGGGCAGGTCTGCTGCACGGCGAAGATGCCCTGGCTGATGCGCACCTGCCCGGCGCCCTGGCAGGCCTCGCAGGTCACGGGCGCGTGGCCGCGCGCCGCGCCGCTGCCCCCGCAGTCCGGGCACTCCTTGATGGTCTGGAACTCGATCTCGGTGGTGGTGCCGGCGACGGCCTGCTCCAGGTCGAGCGCCAGCTCGTAGCGGAGGTCGGCGCCGCGGTAGACGGCGCTCCGGCCGCTGCGGCGCCCGCCGCCGAAGATGTCGCCGAACATCTCTCCGAAGATGTCGCCGAAGGCGTCCGACGGGCTGAAGCCCTGTCCGGCGCCGCGGGCCGCGTCGAGGCCGGCACGGCCGTATTGGTCGTAGGCGGCGCGCTTCTGCGGGTCCGTGAGGACCTCGTACGCCTCCTTCGCTTCCTTGAAGCGCTCCTCGGCCTCCTTGTCGTCGGGATTCCGGTCGGGGTGGTATTTCATGGCGAGGCGCCGGTAGGCCTTGGTGATGGCCTCTTCGGTGGCGTTTCTCGGCACGCCCAGCACCTGGTAGAAATCACGCTGCGACATGGCGCCCCACATGCGCGAACGCCGGGTGACTCGGGGTCACCCGGCGAGCGCGGCCTGGCCGGGACGGCAGACGACTGCGGTCAGTGCGCCTTGCCGCCCTTGTCCTTGATCTCCTCGAACTCCGCATCCAGCACGTCGTCCTTGCCCGCGTCGCCGCCCGCCTTGGCACCGGCGCCGGCGGCCGATTCCGCCGAGGCGCCCTCGGCCTGGTAGGCCCGCTGGATCACCGGCGCGCTCGCCTTCGCGAGCGCCTCCGCCTTGTGCTCGATCGCCGAACGGTCCTCACCCTTCAGCACGCCGCGAAGGTCCGAGATCGCGGCCTCGATCGCCGCGCGCTCCTCGGCCGTGACCTTGTCGCCGAGGTCCTTCATCGACTTCTCGGTCTGGTGCAGCAGCGCGTCGGCGCGGTTGCGCGTCTCGGCGAGCTCGCGGAACTTCTTGTCCTCCGCGGCATGCGCCTCGGCGTCCCGGATCATCTGCTTGATCTCGTCCTCCGACAGCCCGCTCGACGCCTTGATGACGATCCGCTGTTCCTTGCCGGTCGCCTTGTCCTTCGCCGAGACGTTCAGGATGCCGTTCGCGTCGATGTCGAAGGTCACCTCGATCTGCGGCATGCCGCGCGGCGCGGGCGGGATGTCCGACAGGTCGAACTTGCCGAGCGACTTGTTGTCGCTCGCGCGGTCGCGCTCGCCCTGCAGCACGTGGATCGTCACGCCACTCTGGTTGTCCTCCGCGGTCGAGAACACCTGCGTCGCCTTGGTCGGGATCGTGGTGTTCTTCTCGATGAGGCGCGTCATCACGCCGCCCAGCGTCTCGATGCCGAGCGACAGCGGGGTCACGTCGAGGAGCAGCACGTCCTTGACGTCGCCGGCGAGCACGCCGCCCTGGATGGCGGCGCCGACGGCCACGGCCTCGTCCGGGTTCACGTCCTTGCGCGGCTCCTTGCCGAAGAAGTCCTTCACCGCCTTCTGCACCAGCGGCATGCGCGTCTGGCCGCCGACCAGGATCACCTCGTCGACCTGGCTGATCGAGAGCCCGGCGTCCTTCAGCGCGATGCGGCAGGGCTCGATCGTGCGCGCCACGAGGTCCTCCACGAGCGACTCGAGCTTCGCCCGCGTCAGCTTCAGCGTCAGGTGCTTCGGGCCCGAGGCGTCGGCGGTGATGTACGGCAGGTTGATCTCGGTCTGCTGTCCCGAGGACAGCTCGATCTTCGCCTTCTCGGCCGCCTCCTTGAGGCGCTGGACCGCGAGCGGGTCCTTGCGCACGTCGACGCCGCTCTCCTTCTCGAATTCGGACGCGACGTAGTCGATCACGCGGCGGTCGAAGTCCTCGCCGCCGAGGAAGGTGTCGCCGTTGGTGGACAGGACTTCGAACTGGCGCTCGCCGTCGACGTCGGCGATCTCGATGATCGAGATGTCGAAGGTGCCGCCGCCGAGGTCGTACACGGCGATCTTGCGGTCCTTGCCCTTCTTGTCCATGCCGTAGGCGAGCGCGGCCGCCGTCGGCTCGTTGATGATGCGGCGCACGTTGAGGCCGGCGATGCGGCCGGCGTCCTTGGTCGCCTGGCGCTGGGCGTCGTTGAAGTACGCCGGCACCGTGATGACCGCGTCGGTGACCGTCTCGCCGAGGTAGTCCTCGGCGGTCTTCTTCATCTTCATGAGGACGCGCGCGGAGATCTCCTGCGGCGCCATCTTCTTGCCCTGGGCCTCGAGCCAGGCGTCGCCGTTCTCGGCGCGCACGATCTGGTAGGTCTCGAGGGGGATGTCCTTCTGGACGACGGCGTCGTCGTAGCGGCGGCCGATGAGGCGCTTGACGGCGTGGAAGGTGTTCTTGGCGTTCGTGACCGCCTGGCGCTTGGCCGGCTGCCCGACCAGGACTTCATTGTCCTTCGTGAAGGCGACGACCGACGGCGTCGTGCGATCGCCCTCGCTGTTCTCGAGGACCTTGGGCGTCGTGCCCTCCATCACCGCGACGCAGGAGTTCGTCGTTCCGAGGTCGATGCCGATGATCTTGGCCATGTCTCTGGGCTTCCAAAGAAAAAGTTGACTGAACCCGGTTCTGGGGCCGCGCCCTCCGGTTTCAACTGTCCGGGGGCGCTGCCGGGGCCGCCGGCTCGGCCGCTTCGGCGGACACGAGCACCCGGGCCGGGCGGAGCAGGCGCCCGTTCAGGGCCCAACCGCGCTGGACGACCTTCAGCACCGTGTTCGGGGCCACGTCCGCCGCCGGCTGGACGGCAATCGCCTCGTGGCGCTCCGGGTCGAAGGCCTGCCCCGCGGGATCGATGACTTCGATGCCGGCCCGCTCGAAGGCCTTGAGCAGCAGGCGGAGCGTCGCCTCCTGGCCCTGGGCCAGGGTCGCCGCATCGGCACTGCCCGCCGACTCGAGCGCCAGCGCGAGCGAATCGGCGACCGGGAGCAGGTCGCCGGCGAATCGTTCGACGCCGAATTGCCGCGCCGCATCGATCTCGCGGGCCGTGCGCTTGCGCACGTTGTCGAGCTCGGCGAGCGCGCGCAGGAAGTCGGCGCGGCTCTGTTCCGCGCGGGCCTCGGCCTCGGCGATGCGCGCCTCGGGATCCCCGGCCTCCGGCGGCGTCCCGTCCTCGGCGGTGGCCTCCGGCCGGTCGGTGTCGATCTCGCCCATGCGCGCCGGGTGCGGGCTCAATCCCGGGAATTCAAGGCCGAGCCGAGCATCCGGGCGGCGATGTCGACGACCGGGATCACCCGTTCGTAGGCCATCCGTGTCGGACCGATGACCCCGAGGACCCCGACGACGCGCTCGTCCTGCGCGTAAGGCGCGACGACGACGCTGCAGTCGTCGAGTATCCGGTAGCCGGACTCCTGGCCGATGAAGATCTGGACGCCCTCGGCGTTCAGGCTGCGGTCCAGCAGGTGCAGGATGTCGCGCTTTTCGTTGAAGGCCTCGAACAGCTGGCGCAGGCGCTCGACGTTCGAGAGCTCCGCGAAGCCCATGAGGTTCGTCTCGCCGGCGACCACCATGTCCGGGTCGGAGCCGGCGTCCTCCGCGGCGAAAGTCCGCTGCGCGAGCGTGATGGCGTCGACCATCAGCCGGTTCACCTGCTCGCGGGTTTCCTGCAGCTGCGCGAGGAGGCGCGCCCGCACGCCCGACAGTTCCTGCCCGGCGAAGAGCTCGTTGAGATAGGCAGCCGCGCGGCGAAGCTCGTCCGCGGAGAAGTGCCGGTCGAGCTGCACGACCCGGTTC
>DASSUY010000043.1:0-13611 GCA_035706525.1 Steroidobacteraceae bacterium | reverse complement strand
GCTTCTTCCTGTTCTGGGCGCTGACGTTCTCCGCCTGCGCCTTCACCTCGATCCTGACGCGCACGCGCCACCCCGGCGACGACGCGGCCGGCCGCGGGACGCGCTGATGGCGGCGCCGGCTCCCACGCCCGCCGCGGACGCCGGCGGCGACCTGTACCGCGCCGCCCCGAAGGTGTACCCGCGCGAGGTCGACGGCCGCTTCCAGCGGTTGCGGAACCTCGCCGTCTTCGTGCTGCTCGGCCTCTTCTACCTCGTGCCCTGGGTGAACTGGACCGGGCGCCAGGCCGTGCTGTTCGACCTGCCCGCGCGAAAGTTCCACATCCTCGGGCTCACGTTCTTTCCCCAGGACTTCTTCTACCTGTCCTGGCTCCTGATCCTCGCGGGCCTCGCGCTCTTCTTCTTCACCGCGCTCGCGGGCCGGCTCTGGTGCGGCTACGCCTGCCCGCAGACGGTGTGGACGGAGGTGTTCCTCCGGATCGAGCGCTGGATCGAGGGGGATCGCCTGCGCCGCATGAAGCTGGATGCGGCGCCCTGGTCGGCGGAGAAGCTCGCGCGCAAGGGCGCGAAGCAGGCGATCTGGATCACGTTCGCGCTCTGGACGGGATTCACCTTCGTCGGCTTCTTCACGCCGATCCGCGACCTCGGGCCGCGCGCGCTCTCGCTCTCGCTCGGGCCCTGGGAGACGTTCTGGTCGCTGTTCTACGCGTTCGCGACCTACGGGAACGCCGGGTACCTGCGCGAGCAGGTCTGCAAGTACATGTGCCCCTACGCGCGCTTCCAGGGCGCGATGTTCGATCCCGCGACGCTCATCATCGCCTACGACCCCGCACGCGGGGAGCCGCGCGGCTCGCGGCGGAAGGGCTCCGACTACCGCGCTGCCGGGCTCGGCGACTGCATCGACTGCACGCTCTGCGTGCAGGCCTGCCCGACCGGCATCGACATCCGCGACGGGCTGCAGATCGAGTGCATCGCCTGCGGCGCCTGCATCGACGCCTGCGACAGCGTGATGGAAAAGGTCGGCTACCCGCGCGGGCTCATCCGCTACGCGACCGAGGAGTCGCTCGCCGGGCGCCGGACCCGGATCCTCAGGCCACGCGTCGTGATCTACGGCCTGCTCCTGTTCGGGGGCTTCGCCGGCTTCGCCTGGTCGGTCTCGCACCGCGTGCCGCTCCTCGTCGACGTGGTGCGCGACCGCAACGCGCTCTACCGCGTGGTGGAGGACGGCGCGATCGAGAACGCGTACACGCTCAAGATCATGAACAAGGGCGACGCGGCGCGCCGCTACCGGGTCACGCTCGACGACGCCGATGAGATCCGCTTCGCCGGCGGCGGGGAGTCCCTCGAGGTGGAGGTCGCGCCCGGCGAGGTGCTCGCGGTCCCCGTGACGCTGCGCGCGCCCGCCGGCGAAGTCACCGGCCGCCACGAGGTCGAGTTCGAGGTCGAGGCGGTGGACGACGAGGACGTCAAGTACGAGGCGGAGAGCCGCTTCTTCGGGCCGATGCCATGAGGAAGCGCCCCTGGTACCGCGAGCCTATGCTCGCGCTCGTCATCGGGCTGCCGCTGGCCGCGGTCGCGGGCGGAATCGCGACCTTCGTGATCGCGGAACGGAACGCGGACCCCGGCGACCCGCGCGTCCGCCGCGTGGCGCAGACCCAGACCGTCGACCTGGCGGCGGATCGCGAGGCGTCGCGGCAGGGCTATGCGGCGACCGCGACCATCGACACCGACGGCGTGATACGCGTGGAGTTCGAGGCAGCCCGGCCGGCCGCGGCCAGCCTGCGCCTCGTGTTCCGCCACGTCACCGACCCGCGCCGCGACTGCGACGTGACGCTCTCGCACGTGCCGGAGTACGGTTTCGCCGGGCTCCTCTCCGGCGCGCTGGGCGCGGGCGCCTACAACGCGGAGCTCACGCCCGAGGACGGCGAGTGGCGGCTCGTCGGCCGCCTCGAGGACGGCGCGATCCACACGCGCCTCGTGCCCGCGCTGGGACATTGAATGGACTCGACCCTCGACCGCTGCTTCCACTGCGGCGAACCGGCGGGCGCCGGCGCGCCGCGCACGGGCGATCGCGCCTTCTGCTGCAGCGGCTGCGAGGCCGCGGCCGCCTGGATCGAGTCGGCGGGGCTTGCCGGCTACTACCGCGCGCGCCGCACCGCCGCGCCGCTGCCCGAACCGCCCGCCGCCGCCGCGCTCGCGCGCTGGGACGAGCCCGCCTTCCTCGACGCCCACGCGCGGGCGGAGGACGGGCAGCTTGCGGCCACCTTCGTCGTCGGGGGCGTGCGCTGCGCGGCCTGCGCCTGGCTCATCGAGCGCGCGCTCGCGCGCGAGCCGGGCGTCGCCACGGCGACCGTGAACGCGGCGACCTCGCGGCTCGCGCTCCGCTGGGACCCGGCCTTGGTCCCGCTGTCGCAGCTCGTGGCGCGGCTCGCGGGACTCGGCTACCGCGTCCACCTGCCCTCGCGCGAGGACGCGCGCGCCGCTGCGCTCGAGCGTCGCGACTCGCTGAAGCGACTCGCCGTCGCAGGCCTCGGCGCCATGCAGGCGATGATGTTCTCCGAGGCGCTGTACTTCGGCACGGACGAGCTCTCGCCCGCGACGCGCGACTTCTTTCGCTGGCTGACGCTCCTCGTCTCGACGCCGGTCGTGTTCTACGCGGGCGCGCCCTTCCTGCGCGGCGCCATGATGCAGCTGCGCCTGCGCGCGCCGGGCATGGACCTGCTCGTCGGCGCCTCCGTGCTGCTGGCCTGGGGCGCGAGCCTCGCCGCGACGCTCCTGCGCGCCGAAGCCGTCTACTTCGACGCCGCGGTGATGTTCGTCTTCTTCCTGCTGGCGGCGCGCCACATCGAGTCGGAGGCGCGGCGCCGCGCGACGGCGGCGCTCGAGGTGCTCGCGCGCGCCCAGCCGGCGACTGCACTGCGCGTGGGCGCCGATGGCGCAGAGTCCGCGGTCGCGGTCGAGGCCGTTGAGCCGGGCGATCGCCTCCGCGTGCGCGCGGGCGAGGCCGTGCCCGTGGACGGCCGGCTGGAGAGCGAGGCGGCGGAGCTCGACGAGTCCGTCCTGACCGGCGAGTCGCAGGCGGTCATGCACGCCTCGGGCGAGCTCGTGCTGGCGGGCAGCGTCGCCCTCTCGCGCCCGGTGCAGATCGTCGCCGAGCGACGCGCCGGCCAGAGCACGGTCGCGCTGCTCGCGGAGCTCGCGGCCCGCGCCTCGGCGAGCCGTCCCCGCGCCGCGCGCCTCGCCGACCGCGTGGCGGGCCGGTTCGTCGTTGCCATGCTTTTCGCGGCGGCGGCGGTCGGCGTCTTCTGGGCGGGGGTCGACGCGCCGCGCGCGCTCCCGGCGACCCTCGCCGTGCTCGCGGCGACTTGCCCCTGCGCGCTCGCGCTGGCCGTGCCGGCCGCGATCGCTTCGGCCCAGGCGGCCTTCGCGCGGCTTGGTGCGCTCGTCCTCGACCCGGACGCCGTCGAGTCGCTCGCGAGGGCGGACACCGTCCTCTTCGACAAGACGGGCACGCTGACGACCGGACGGCCGCAGCTCGACGAGCTGCAGGTCTTTGCCGGATCGCGCGACGAGGCGCTTGCGACGGCGGCGGCGCTCGAGCGCGGCGTGCACCACCCGCTCTCGGCGCTGTTCCGGCCCTACGACGACGGGCGCATCGCGAGCGCCGTCGAGTGCTTCGCAGGCGCGGGCGTCGAAGGGCTCGTCGGCGGCGAGCGCCGCCGGATCGGCAAGCGCGCCTTCGCGACGGGCGTGGCCGGCGATGACGACGGCATCTGGCTCGGCGACGGGGCGCGCGCGATCGCGCGCTTCGCCTCCGCGGAAGCCCTGCGACCGGGCGCGGGCGAGGCCGTCGCGGGGCTCACGGCACAGGGCCTCCGCCTCGCCCTGCTCTCGGGCGACTCGGCGCCGCGCGTCGCCGCGCTCGCCGCGCGGCTCGGGATCGGCGACTGGCGCGGGCGCGCGACGCCCGCCGAGAAGCTCGCGCGCATCCGCGAGCTGCAGTCGGGCGGCCGCCGGGTCGCCATGGTGGGCGACGGCGTCAACGACGCGGCGGTGCTGGCGGGTGCCGACGCCGGGATCGCGATCGCGGAAGGCGCGGCGCTCGCGCAGTCGCGGGCCTCGGTCGTGCTCGCGAGCCCGGGCCTCGGCCGCCTGCCCGCGCTTTTCGCGACCGCGCGGCGCGCGCGCCGCGTGATGCGCCAGAACCTCGCCTGGGCCGCCGCCTACAACCTCGCCGCGCTGCCGCTGGCGGCGGCGGGGCTGGTGCCGCCCTGGGCGGCCGCGCTCGGGATGACGGCCTCCTCGCTCCTCGTCACGCTGAATGCGCTCCGCCTCGCGCGGCCGGCCGGGGTGCCCGCATGAGCATGCTGATCTGGCTCGTGCCGGTGACGCTCTTGCTCGTCGGCTGCGCCGTCTGGGCGTTCTTCTGGGCGGCCGACGGCGGCCAGTTCGACGACCTCGACTCACCGGCGCTCGCGCCGCTCCTCGACGATGCGCCGGAAGACGCGGAGCCGCCCGCATGAACGAGGTCGTCACGCCCCTCGCCGCGCTGGTCGCGGGCCTCGTCGGCAGCGGCCATTGCCTCCTCATGTGCGGCGCGATCGTGGGTGCGCTCGGCCAGGGCCCGACCTGCAGCGGGCGCTCGCTCCGCTACCCGCTCCTCTACAACCTCGGCCGCATCGGCAGCTATGCGACCGCCGGCGCGATCGCGGGCGGCGCCGGCGGCGCGGCGCTCACACTGCTCGGCCGGCCTCATTTGCGCGGCGCGTTCACGGCGCTGGCGGCGGTCGTGATCGTCGCGGTTGGGCTGCGACTCGCGGCGGGTGCGCGCGGCTTCGGCTGGCTCGACCGCGCGGGCGCTGCGGCCTGGCGGCGCATCGCGCCGCTGACGCGGCCGCTGTTTCCGGTCACGACGCCCGGGCGCGCCCTCGGCGTCGGGCTCGCCTGGGGCTGGCTGCCCTGTGGCATGGCTTACGCGATGCTGGCCGCGGCCGCGTTTTCCGGCGGCGCTGCGCAAGGCGCGCTCGTCATGGCGTCGTTCGGGGCGGGGACACTCCCCGCGATGCTCGCGCTCGGCGCCGGCACGGCCCGCCTGCTCGGTGCGCGCACGCAGCGCGCGGGCGGCGTCGCACTCGTGCTGCTCGGAATCGGGAGCCTGCTCGCGCTGGGCGGGCTCGTCTTCAGGAACGCGGATCACGAGGGCCACGCGGCCCACGGGCATGCCGCCTCAGCGGGAGTCGCCGGCGATGCGGCCGCGGCGCACCTCGCCGGCCAGCTCGCGGAGCTTCGCCGGGTCGAGGATGCGCACGGTCTTGCGCTCGACGGAGATGACGCCCAACTCGCCGAGCCGTGAGAACAGCCGGCTGACCGTCTCGATCGCGAGCCCGAGGTAGTTCGCGAGGTCGCGGCGCGACATCGGCAGCACGATGACGTGCGGGTCGCGGCGCACGCGCTCGAGCCGCTGCGACAGCGAGTGCAGGAAGATCGCGAGCCGCTCGAGCGCGAGCTTCCGGCCGATCATCACGAGGTGGCGCTGGTCGTGCTGGATCTCGCGGCTGATGACGCGCAGGAGCTGCTGCTGCAACCCCGGGAGCTCGCGCGCGATCTCCTCCAGCTTGTCGAACGGCACCTCGCAGACGCTCGCGCGGTCGAGCGCCTCGGCGCTGCACTCGTGTCGTCCGCTCGCGATCGCGTCGAGACCCATGATCTCGCCCGGCAGGTGGAAGCCGAGCACCTGCGTCTCGCCCTCGTTGTCGACGGAATACGTCTTGAAGGCGCCGGAGCGCACGACGTAGAGGGAATGGAAGGGCTGGCCGGCGCCGTAGAGCGTCTGCTCGCGCTCGAGCGGGCGCTTGGCCTGGACCACGCGATCGAGCCGCGTGAGGTCCTCGCCCCCGATCGACGCCGGCAGGCAGAGCTGGCTCAGGCCGCAGGTTGCGCAGCTGCGCTGCAATAACCTGAGGTCCAGGCTCCTGGAATCGACGCGCGGCAGCGGGCTTTCCGCGGGATCCACCCCGCCATCATATCGCGGCGGCCGGGAGCCTCAGATCACGCGCGAAAAATGGGGGCGAGCGGGCTTCCGACCGGCCCAGGCCGGCGCCTCCCCCGCATGCTGCGCGCTCGCGTCGAAGGCCATCGCGACGACGCGGAGCAGGAGGCGCCCGCGCGGCGTGACCGTGAAGCCGCGCTCGCCGGTCACGATGAGCCCGTCGTCCGCGAGCGGCCGGAGCGAGGCGAGCTCGCGCGCGAAGCGCTCCTCGAAGCGGATCCCGAAGCGCACCTC
Organism: Steroidobacteraceae bacterium; assembly: GCA_035706525.1. Lineage (GTDB taxonomy): Bacteria > Pseudomonadota > Gammaproteobacteria > Steroidobacterales > Steroidobacteraceae > SCUD01. The sequence goes on along the minus strand of DASSUY010000043.1, from coordinate 7,331 downwards.
GATCGCGCCGTAGTCGAGCGCGTTCCGGCACATCACGGACTGGATGATCTCGGCGCGGATGCGGTCGTCCTCGTCCAGCACGAGGCCGCGCACGACCGGGAGCCGGCCGGCTTCCAGCGCCCCGTAATAGTCGGCGAGGTCGCGCGCGTTCTGCGCGTAGCAGTCGTCCACGTGCCCGATCGCGCTCGCGCCGAAGCCGACGAGGTCGCACTGCCCGTGCGTCGTGTAGCCCTGGAAGTTCCGCTGCAGGGTGCCGGCCTCCAGCGCGCGGGCGAGCGGGTCCGCGGGCAGCGCGAAGTGGTCCATCCCGATGTAGCAATAGCCCGCGCCCGTCAACGCGCGGATCGCGCTGCCGAGCAGCTCGAGCTTCACGGCCGGCTCCGGCAGGTCGGCGGCCGCGATCTGGCGCTGCGCCTTGAAGCGCTCCGGCAGGTGCGCGTAGGCGTAGAGCGCGATGCGCTCCGGCCGGATCGCGAGCACGCCCTCGAGCGTCTTCGCGAACGTGTCCGGGCGCTGCCGCGGCAGGCCGTAGATGAGGTCGAGGTTCACCGAGCGCATGCCGGCTTCGCGCGCCGCGGCCACCGCGTCCTCGGTCTGCGCGCGCGGCTGGATGCGGTTGATCGCCTGCTGCACGGCTTCGTCGAAGTCCTGCACGCCGAGGCTCACGCGGTTGAAGCCGAGCCCGGCGAGCGCCGCGAGGTCGCCGGGGGCGACGTGGCGGGGGTCCAGCTCGATCGAGAAGTCGCGCGCCTCGCCGCTGTCGAGGCGGAAGGTCGTCCGCAGCGCCCGCAGGAGGCGCTCGAGCTCGGCGAGCGAGAGGAAGTTCGGCGTGCCGCCGCCGAGGTGCAGCTGCACGACGCTGCGGTCGGGGTCGAACAGCGCGCCCTGCAGCGTGACCTCGCGTTCGAGCCGGTCGAGGTAGCGCGCGGCGTTGCCGTGGTCGCGCGTGATGAAGCGCGTGCAGCCGCAGTAGAAGCAGGGGCTCTCGCAGAACGGCAGGTGCACGTAGAGCGAGAGCGGCCGCGGGATCGGGTCCTCGTTGGTCGCGAGCGCGCGGGCGCGGTACTCGCGCTCGCCGAAGTCCTCGCGGAAGAAGGGCGCCGTCGGGTAGGAGGTGTAGCGCGGGCCGGTGACGTCGTAGCGCGCGAGGAGCGCGGCGTCGAACTCGACGGGATGGGACGGGGCCATGGACGCAGTGTGCGTCCGCCGGCCCGCCGTTCACTTGACCGGGGTCAATTGGGGGCCGGTGTGTTCTTCCGGGTCAGCTTGTACACCCGGCAGCGGTGGTCGCCGAAGGCCCGCTCGACCACGAATTCGAAGCCGAGCCGCTCGTAGAAGCGGTGGGCGGGGGCATTGGAAGCGAGGGGGTCGACGAGGACGGTGTGGACGGCGGGGTCGGCGAAACAGCGCTGGAGGGCCAGGGCCATCATCTGCGCCCCCAGGCCGCGGTTACGGGCCGCCGGCTCGCCGATCCAGATGTCGATGGCACGTTGCCCGGGGTCCATGCAGCCCCAGTAGCGGGACTCCTCGTTCTCGGGGTCGATGATCTGGATGAACCCGATGGGCTTCCCGGCGGCCTCCGCGATCAGCCATTCGCGCCAGGGCGGGTGGCGCTGGAGTTCCTTCTCCCAGCCCCAGTCGGCGTCGATCAGGGCGCCGCGGACGGCGGGGTCCTCGTCCCAGCGGCGCAGGGTCCCGAGGTCGGCCGGCACCGCGGGCCGGAGGGAGACGGTCCCGGGTGCCGGCCGGCGGGCCTCAGTGGCCCTGCTGCGGTTCGAGTGCGAACTCACGATAGTTCCTTGCGTTGTCCTCGGACGCGTCCTCCTTCGGGGCCCGGGCCGTCAGCGGCACGTAGCCTTCGACGGGCCAGAGCTCGCGGGAGGTCGACTCGAATGCGTACTGGTCCGAGCCCAGGTAACGCGCGAGGATCTCGTGGAAGATGCTGCGCATGTTCAGGCCCTCCCGCTGTCGGACGCGAGCGCGACCCGCGTCGCCCGGACGGTGATTTCGGGGAGCTGCGCGACCTGCTGGGGCAGGACGTCGATGGGGGTCAGCTCGCCGACCTCGACCACGCCTTTCGGCAGCGGGCGGGCGTTGTCCAGGGCGAGGCCGCTGGTGCCGACGATCGCGGCGGCGACGACTGCGGAGAAGGCTCCGCGGAAGTTGTGGAAGCTGCTGCTGTTCATGACCGTGTCCTTGGTAGGGGTGCCATCAGATTTCCGATGGGGCTACTTTGAGGACGCGGGCGCTACTGAACAAACCACCTTTCTGAACGCCGATTAAGGGAAGCTAAAGTAGAAAACGGGTTGCGGATCAGGGCTTTAGGTAAAGGGGACGCTCACCTTTTACTGCGGGTTGTCGCAGGCGCCGAGCTTCTTCCCCGTCAGCGCCATGCGCATCGCGTACTTCCCGGTCTGCATCGTGAACTCGCCTTCGTAGGCATCGCTGCCCTGGAAGCGGATCTCGCCCTCGCCCGTCATCGGCGGGCTCGCGCAGGCCATCTTCCAGCTGAGCTTGTCGCCCGCGCGCACGACGTCGCTCGTCTTGCAGTTGTCGCCGGCGTTCGGGTCCGTCTGCGGTGGGTTCGTCCACTCCGCCTTCTGGCAGACTTTCGTGGTGAAGGGCTTCATCGGCATGGGCATGCCGGGGATGGAAGCCTGCGCGGTCATCTCCCAGAGCTCGCCGATCTCCGCCTCGTCGGCAAGCGCGGACGTGAAGCCGAGCAGTGTGCACGCGGCGGTCGCCGCGACGATCGTTCTCATGGCGCGCTTCCCTCAGCTGATGTGCGCGAGGATGCCGTCGAGCTCGTCGAGGCTGTGATAGCTGATGACGAGCTTGCCTTTACCCGTCGTCGAGTGCTGCAGCTCGACCGTAGCGCCGAGCTTGTCGGCGAGGTCGTTCTCGAGCCGCTGGATGTCCGGGTCCTTGGAACGTCCCTTGCCATTCTTCGACTTGCCCGCGCCCGCGTGAGCGATCAGCCGGCGGACGAGCGCCTCGGTCTCGCGCACGGAGAGCTTCTTCTTCGCGACCAGCGCGCCGACCTCGGCCTGCTGCTTCGCGGCCGGGAGCGAGAGGAGCGCGCGCGCGTGGCCCATCTCCAGCTCGCGGTTCTCGATCATCGGGCGGATCGCCTGCGGCAGCTCCAGGAGGCGCAGCAGGTTCGAGACGGCGGCGCGGGAGCGCCCGACGGCCTCGGCCGCCTGCTGGTGGGTCAGCGAGAACTCGGTGATCAGCCGCGAGAGCGCGAGCGCCTCCTCCAGCGGGTTCAGGTCCTCGCGCTGGATGTTCTCGATGAGCGCGAGCGCGACGGCATGCTCGTCGTCGATGCGGCGGACGACGGCCGGGATCTCGTGCAGCCCCGCCATCTGCGCGGCGCGCCAGCGGCGCTCGCCGGCGACGATCTCGTAGCGCTGCGGCTGGCCGGGGACCGAGGTGCCGAGGGCGCGCACGACGATCGGCTGGATGACGCCCTGGGCCCGGATCGAGTCGGCGAGGTCGGCGAGCGACTCCTCGCGCATGTCGACGCGCGGCTGGTACTTGCCGCGGGACAGGAGGTCCACCGGGATCTGCATGAGCTGCTCGCGCGCCGGCGGCGTGCCCGGCTCCGGCCGCGCCTTCGCCTCGCCCAAGAGCGCCTCGAGGCCGCGCCCGAGCCCGCGTTTCTTGTCCGTCATGCCGCCTATCCTAATCGGTGCCGGGCCGTAGTTTTCGTAGTTTTCGACAAAACACCAGCGCCCCTTTTCCGCGCTCGACAACTACGAAAACTACGCACCGGCACCATCCGGGATGACCAGCCGTGCCAGGCAACCACTGGCACCGACGCGGTTCTGGAGCGTGAGCGTCCCGCCGTGGGCCTCGGCGACCTGCCGCGCGAGCACGAGCCCGATGCCGCTGCCACCGGGCTTGGTCGTGAAGAAGGGCACGAAGAGGTTGTCGGGGTTCGCGACGCCCGGCCCGCTGTCCTCGACTTCGAAGGCGACGCCCTCGGCCGCCCGCAGAGCGCGAAGCTCGACGGGCGCCCCGCCCGGCGGCGTCGCCTCGACGGCGTTGCGCACGAGGTTGATCAACGCCTGCTGCACCTGGTCGGCGTCGGCGCGAAGCTGCAGCCCCGGCGCTGCGGAGAACCGGAGCCGCCCCGGCGGCTGCACGGCTGCCACCTGCCGCAGGATCGCCGCCGGGTCGGCGTGCGCGATCGTCGGCTCCGGCATGCGCGCGAGCTCGCTGTAGCGGGACAGGAACCGCCGCAGCGATTCCGCACGTTCCGCGACCAGCGCGAGGTTGTGCGCGAGCTCCTCGCGCTCCGCCGTGTCCGGCGGGCCCGCCGCGAGCGCGTCGCGGCTCGTCTCGATCACGGACTTGATGGGGGCGAGCGAATTGTTGAGCTCGTGCCAGATCACGCGGATCAGGCGCCGCCAGGCGCGGCGCTCCTCGTCGCGAAGCGCCTGCGAGAGGTCCGTGATCACGAGGAGGCGGAACGGCCGCCCCGCCTCGTGGAAAGTCTCGCGCATCACCTGCCAGCGGCCGCCGCCGCCGGGGAAGGCATGCGACTCGCTCGAGACCGGCGGCCCGTCCAGCAGCGCACCGAGCCCGAGGGCCCCCGCCTCCCGGCCGACCAGCGCGTCCGGGTGGCGCCGGAGCAGCGCGCCCGCGGCGCGGTTCGCGAGGCGCACGTGACCGTCGCCGTCGAAGGCGAAGACCGCGACATCGATCTCCGCGAGCACCTTGTTCAGGAGCGCCGAGGCCTCCAGCGCCTCGAAGCGCTGCGCGCGCAGCGTCGCGCCGAGGCGGTTCGACTCGAGGACGATGTCCCCGAGCGCATCGCCCCGCCGCCCGTGGCGGCCGCGGATCGCGTAGTCGCCGCCGCGCAGCGCCTCCAGGAGGTTCGCGATGGAGCGCAACGGATCGACCGTCGCGCGGTGGACGGCGACCGCGAATCCCACCCACACGCCGACCAGCACCACGATGAGCAGCCGGTAGACCGAGTCCGCGATGGGCGCATCGCCCAGGAGCCAGATGGCGACGAGCAGGGCGGGCAGGCCGCCCGCGAGCGTCAGGATCGCGATGCGCGCCTGGAAGGGCAGCGCGCGCCGGCTCGTCACCGGCCGGGTGCGCAGGGGCTTTCGTGCCTCGGTTTCTTCCGCCACCGCGGCGGATTCTACGCGCTTGCCCTCTGCGCCTGCGGGCGCGCGATGGAATCGACCAGGCGGCAGAGCGCCTCATACTCGAGCGGCTTCGTCAGGTGGCCGTCGAAGCCCGCGTTCCGGGCGCGCTCGCGGTGCTCGGGCTGGCCCCAGCCGGTCAGGGCGACCAGCAGGAGGTCCTCGCCCCGCGGCAGCTCACGCAGGCGCCGCGCGCACTCGTAGCCGTCCATCGTCGGCATGCGGATGTCGAGCACGACGAGGTCGGGCGCGAACCCGGACGCGACCTCGAGCGCCTCGGCCCCGTTGCCCGCGGTCCGCACCTCGTTGCCGTCGAGCTCGAGCAGCGTCGTCAGGCTGTCGCGGCAGTCGGCGGAATCGTCCACGACCAGGATGCGCCGGCCCGTGATCCGGGCGGATTCCGCGAGGGCGGCTCCCTCGGCGGCGGCCGCCGCCGGCGCGAGCAGCGGGAGGCGCACGGCGAACTGGCTGCCCCGGCCCTCGCCGTCGCTGCGCGCATCCACCGCCCCGCCGTGCAGCTCGACGATGCGCTGCACCAGCGCGAGCCCGATCCCGAGGCCGTCGTGGGCGTGCGGCCGTGGGCTCCCCACCTGCCCGAACAGCTCGAACACGTGGCCGAGGTACTCCCCGTCGATGCCGATGCCGTTGTCGCGCACCGTGACGGTCGCGAAGCCGTCGGCCTCGCCGAGCTCGAGCTCGATGCGCCCGCCCTCCGGCGTGTACTTCGCGGCGTTGTTCAGGAGGTTGCCGATCACCTGCGTCAGGCGCACCGGGTCGGCATGGACGCGCGGCAAGGCGTGCTCCCGCACCACGATCGTGTGGCTGCGCGCCTCGATCTCCGGCAGGTGCGCCTCGACGGCGCGCCGCACCGCGGCGACGACGTCGGTCGGCTCGCGCCGGAGGTTGATCTTCCCCTGCGTGATGCGCGCGACGTCGAGGAGGTCGTCGATCAGCCGCGTCATGTGCAGCGCCTGGCGCTCGATCACGTCCCGCATCCGGGTGAGCGTCGGGTCGGCCGGGCCGCTGCGCTTCAGGATCGCGACGGCCGTCCGGATCGGCGCGAGGGGATTCCTGAGCTCGTGCGCGAGGATCGCGAGGAAGTCGTCCTTGCGCCGGTCGGCCTCGAGCAGCGCCTGCTCGGCGCGGCGGCGGTCGTCCACCTCCTGGGTCAGCGCCGCGTTGCTCGCGCCCAGCTCGCGGACGGCCTCCTCGAGGCTCGCGTTCAGCAGCGCGAGCTCGCTCTCGGCCTCGCGCTTGAGCGTCCGGTTCGCCTCGTCGAGGGCGGCGTTCGCCTGCGACAGCGACTCGTTGAGCCGGGAGAGCTCGAGGCGCTGGCGGTGCAGCTCGACCAGCACCTGCACCTTGCTGCGCAGGATCTGCGGAACGACCGGCACGTACACGTAGTCGACGGCGCCGAGCTCGTAGCCCTTCAGTTCGTCCAGCTCGCTCATGTGCACGCCGGTCACGAAGATGATCGGCGTGCTCTCGAAGCGCGGGTGCTGGTGCACGAGGCGGGCGGTCTCGAACCCGTCCATCTCCGGCATGCTGACGTCGAGCAGGATCACGGCGAAGTCCCGGTCCATCAGGAGCTTCAGCGCCTCGATGCCGGAGCCGGCCGTGACGAGGCGGTGGCCGAGCGGCGCGAGGATCGCCTCGTAGGTGAGCAGGCGCGCCGGCTGGTCGTCGACCAGCAGGATGCTGAGGGGCTCGCTCTCAGTCACCGGCGGCCTCAGCCCCGCAGCCAGAGCCGGACGAGGGAGAGCAGCTGGTTCGTGTTCACCGGCTTCGCGATGTAGTCCGAGGCGCCGGCCTCGATGCATTTCCTGCGGTCGTCCTTCATCGCCTTGGCGGTGATCGCGATGATGGGCAGGTCCCTGAACTCCTCGAGGCCGCGGATCACGCGCATCGTGTCGTAGCCGTCGAGCTCCGGCATCATGATGTCCATCAGCACCACGTCGGTGTCGGGGTGCTTCTTCAGCATCTCGATGCCGTCCTTGCCGTTCTCGGCGTTGATGACGATCATCCCGTGCTGCTCGAGCGCGCCGGTGAGCGCGTAGATGTTGCGGATGTCGTCGTCCACGACGAGCACCTTGCGGCCGGCGAGCTCGCGGGGCGCCTTCTGGCGGCCGGCGAGGAGCTGGCGGTTCTTCTCCGGCAGCGCCTTGACGGCCT
>DASSUY010000042.1:0-11455 GCA_035706525.1 Steroidobacteraceae bacterium | reverse complement strand
CGCCGAGCGGGTGCGCGCGCCGCTCGAGCAGGCCCATGCGCTCGCCCGTCGCGATGATCGACTTGCCGTCGGGCGCGTTGACCGAGACGTCGGGCGAGTACGGGAAGGACTTCAGCAGCTCGATGTAGAGCTGCAGCTGCCTCTCGAGGTCCGCCTCCAGCATCGCCTGCTGCGGCGCCGCGAGCAGCGCGACCGACAGGAGGTTCACCGGCGTGACCGCGGCGGCCGAGTTGATCCGCCTCATGATCTCGTCGCCGACCGCGTCCACGGCCTCGCCGAACCAGGCGGGCCGCGAGTCCTCGTCGAACTTCCCCTGCCGCCATTCGGCGTGCACGCGGTCGAGCACGGCGCCGAGGACGAGCGGCTCGCCGAAGGAGACGTAGACGCTCCCGAGCTCCTTGCGAAGCTCCGGCAGCACGCCGAGGATCCCGCCCACCGATTCCTTCTTCTTCGGGCGGCCCATCAGCTCGTCGATGTAGCTCTCGCCCTCCAGCAGCCGGTCGTAGCCGAAGTACACCGGCACGTAGGCGACCGGCCGGCGCGTGTCGCGCAGGAAGCTGCGCACGGTCATGCCGAGCATGCCGGTGCGCGGCCGGAGCAGCCGCCCGGTGCGGCTGCGCCCGCCCTCGACGAAGAACTCGATCGGGTGGCCGCGGTTCATCATCACGTCCACGTACTTCATGAACACGATCGGGTACAGGCCCGTGCCGCGGAAGCTGCGGCGGATGTAGAAGGCGCCGCCCTTGCGCAGCAGCCGCCCGATCACCGGCAGGTTGAGGTTGAGGCCGGCGGCGACGTAGGGCACGGCGTAGCCGCGCTGGTAGATGACGTACGAGAGCAGGAGGTAGTCCACGTGGCTGCGGTGGCAGGGCATGTAGACGATCTCGCAGGCGGGCGGCAGGCGGTCGAGGTACTCGGCGTTCCTGACCTCGACGCCGTCGTAGACGCGGTGCAGGAAGCGCGAGAGCAGCTGCTCCGCGACGCGCACGAATGTGTGCGAATAGTTCGCGGCGATCTCGAGCGCGTGCCTGCGCGCGACGAGCAGGCCGTCGCGGCGCGTGCGCTTCGAGTCCCGGATCTCCTGGCGCACGGCCTGCCGCACGGCCCGCGTGCGCAGCACCTGCGCGATGATCGCGCGCCGCCGCGAGAGGTCGGGGCCGAGCGTGTCCGTCCTCATGTGGCGGAACTCCGCGCGCATGTCCTTGAGGAGCCTGCGCGCGCCGCGCGCGCCGTCCGGCCCGGCCGCCGCGTACGCGCGGATGGGGCGCGGCTCGCCGAAGCGGATCAGCGTGCTGCGGCCGTTGAACAGGACCGAGAGCAGGCGCCGGAACGGCCCGACGAACGCCCAGCTCTCGGAGAACATGAGGCCGAGCCAGGACTTCTCGCGCTGCGGCGCTCGCCCCCAGTAGACCGCGACGGGGACGATGTCGAGGTCGAGCGCCTCGTCCCGGTTCGCCTCCGCGACCGCGCGCGCGATCTCGGCCGGCATGCGCCGGTTCGCGCGGCGGCGCAGCACGCCGGCGCGCCGCTCGAGCGCCGCCGCCGAGTCGGACAGGTCGAGCCCGCGCAGCTTCAGGCGCTTGCCCGGCCGGCGAAGGCCTCCCTTCATGCAGGCGATCTCGAGCGCCGCGAGGTCGGAGACGCTTCGCTCCTCCAGCACGTAGAGAAGCGCGCGCGCCCGTCCGTGCAGGCGCGAGAGCGCGTCCTCCGGCACGACGGTCGGCCGCACGAACGGGCGCATGAGCCCGCGCAGCAGCCACATCAGCGTGCGGTTCAAGGCGGGCGGCGCTCAGTCGGCGGGCGGTTCTTTCTCGCCCGGCGAGGCGCCCTCGTCTTCCTCGAGGCGCCGGTTCATGTTCTCCCGGTTCAGCTCGACGGCGGCGTTGGCGCGGTCCTCCACCTTCTTCGGCGTCGTCACGAGCGGCCCGAAGGCGGTGTCCTCGACCTTCATCGTCCCTTCTTTTTCGTCGGCGGGCTCGTCGGAACCGCCGCAGCCCGCGGCAAGCATCGCAATGCACGCGATTCCCGCCATCCTCAATGCATCCATGAGGCACCTCCCTGGGGCAGTTGCGTGAGTTTACCGCGTCCGCCCGGCCCTGCCGGATCCCGCGCGCCGGGCGACCGCAGGTTCAGCGCCGCTTGGGCAGGTCGAGCGAGACGAGGAAGTACTCGAAGAGGTAGTTGACGAGCGACAGCTCGCTGTGGAGCCGGTGGTCGGAGTCGAGCACGTGCAGCGTCGCCCAGTGCTCGCGCGCGAAGCGCACGCTGTTCTCGACCGGAACGACCTCGTCGCGCCAGCCGTGCACGATCGCCTTCGGGCAGGCCGCCGGTTTCGAGGTCAGCTGCTCCATGCCCGGCATGTAGAACGACGGCGCCATGAGGAAGAGCCCGCGCGCGTGCAGCAGCGCCGATGCCGAGGCCGCGACGTAGCCGCCCATGCTGGAGCCGACGAGCACGAGGTCGCCGCGCAGGTCGCGGCAGAAGCTCAGGAGGCGCGTCACCCGGTCGCGCGGGTCCGCGACGCCGCGGTAATCCACCGAGTCGACGTTCCAGCCCTCGCTCTTCGCGACTTCGGACATCGCGGAGATCTTGGTGCCCCACGGGCCGCTTTCCTGCCCGTGCGAGAACACGACGTGACGGCTCGCCATGCGCGGATGGTATCAGTCCGCGCGCGGGCGCCACAGCAGCGCATCGAGGTCGGCCGCCTCGGCCGCCGGCAGGCGCACCCGCCCGCGTCGGAACACCACGCCCTCCTCCTCGAGCAGCTTCCGCTGCAGCCGGTGCGCTTTCGACCCGGCGGGCAGGCTGATGGCGCCGCGGGCGTTCAGCACGCGGTGCCAGGGGAGCTTGAGGCGCGCCGGCGCGACCTTCAGCGCGTGCCCGACCAGGCGGGCGCGGCGCGGCAGGCCCGCGCGCCGCGCGATGCTGCCGTAGCTCGCGACCTGGCCGCGGGGAATCCCGGCGACGGCCTTCCAGATCCTCTCGAGCAGCTTGCGGTCCGTCACAGTCATAAGCGCGGATTCTAGCGGCGGCGACCGCGCGTGATATCGTCCCGCTGCCGTGGACGCCGAGGACGACCGGACCCAGATCGACCCGCGGGCCAATCCCTGGGCGATGCTCGCGGCGCTGCCCCTGTTCTCCGGATTGCCGAAGAGCATCGTCGACCAGGCGGTCGCGGAGCTCGAATGGCTGTCCGTGCCCGGCGGCCACGTGCTCTTCGAGGCGGGAAGCCCCTCCGACGCCGTCTTCTTCGTCGTCAGCGGCTGCCTCGGCGTGTACGGCCCGGGCGGCGAGCTCGTGGGGCGCGTCGCGGCCGGCGAGTCGGTCGGCGAGATGGGCCTCATCGTCTCGAGCCCGCGCCGCGCCACCGTGAAGGCGCTGCGCGACTCCGAGCTCGCGGTGCTGTCGGCCGGCACTTTCGAGCGCGTCCTGCTCGGCCACCCCGAGGCGATCCTCCGGCTCGCGCGCCTCACGGTGCAGCGGCTCGACCTGCGCGACGCCGCGCGCAAGGCGCCCCTGACGCCGCGGACCCTCGCGGTCGTGCCCCTCGGCCCTGACATCGACCCCGCCGGGGAGGCGCGGCAGCTCGTGGCGGCGCTCGCGCGCTTCGGCCGCGCCGACCTCGTCGACGGCCGTGCCGCGGCCCACAGCCCGCAATGGTTCCACGAGCGCGAGTCGCGCAACGACTTCGTCGTCTACCTGGCCGACGCCGCGGACACGCCCTGGACGCGGACCTGCCTCCGGCAGGCGGACGTCGTGCTGTTCGCCGCGCGCGGGGACGCGGAGGCGCGCCCCGGGACGGTCCCCGCGATGCTGGACGTCAGCATGCGGCGCGCGGAGCTGCTGCTGCTCCATGCCGGCGAGCGCGTCGCGCGCAGCGCGGCGCGATGGAGCGCGGCACTCCCGGGCGTGCCGTTGCACCACGTCCGCTCGTCCGCCGACTACGGCCGCGTCGTGCGCCTGCTGACGGGACGCGCCGTCGGGCTCGTGCTCTCCGGCGGCGGCGCGCGCGGCTTCGCCCACCTGGGCGTCGTGCGCGCCCTGCGCGAGCACGGCGTGCCGATCGACCTCGTCGGCGGCACGAGCATGGGCGGCATCCTCGCCGCCGGCGTCGCGATGGACTGGAGCGACGAGGAGCTCGCGACGCGATTCCGCCGGAGCTTCGTCGACACCAACCCGCTCTCGGACTTCACGCTGCCGCTCGTCTCGCTCGTCTCCGGCCGCAAGGTCGGCATGCTGCTGCGCCGCGAGTTCGGCGACATCGACATCGAGGACCTGCCGCTGCCGTTCTACTGCGTCTCCTCCAACCTGACGACGGGCCGCATCGCCGTGCACCAGCAGGGGACCCTGTGGCGGTGGCTGCGCGCCTCGGTCGCGATCCCGGGCGTCCTGCCGCCGGTGTTCCAGGGCGGCGAGGTGTTCGTCGACGGCGGGGCGATGAACAACCTGCCGGTGGACGTCATGCGCGCGCGCGGCCGCGGGCCGGTGATCGGCGTCGACTGCGGCATGGACCGCGCGTTCACGGCCGACCCGGAGGAGGCGGAAGCGCCCTTCTTCCGGCGGCTCTTCGGCGGCCGCTCCGGGCGGCGGCGGCCGAACATCCTGCAGATCCTCTGGCGCGCCGGGATGGTCAACAGCACGACGGCGACGCTCGAGCGCCGCTCGCAGAGCGACCTGCTCGTGACGCCGGCGCTCGAGTCGCTCGACCTGCTCGACTGGAAAGGCTTCGAGCGCGCCATCGAGATCGGCTACCGCGACGCCTGCCGGCAGCTCGCCGGCGGCGCGCTCGCGCGACTGCGCAAGGTGTACGCCGCGGGCGCGCTATCCTGAGCCGCATGGCGGCATCGCGCGGCTGGCAGTTCTGGATCGACCGGGGCGGCACCTTCACGGACATCGTCGGGCGTGCACCGGCGGGCTCCCTTCACGTCGCGAAGCGCCTCTCGGAGGACGGCGGCGCGACCGACCCCGGCGTCGCAGGCATCCACGCGATCCTCGCGCGGGAAGGCGGCGACGACGCGCGCGTCGAGGCGATCCGCATCGGCACGACCGTCGCGACGAACGCCCTGCTCGAGCGGCGCGGCGTGCCGACGGCCCTCGTGACGACGGCGGGCTTCGCGGACGCGCTCGCGATCGGCTACCAGAACCGGCCGCGCCTCTTCGACCTGCACATCCGCCTGCCGGCGCCGCTCTACGCCGAGGTGCTCGAGGCGGACGAGCGCGTCACCTCGGAGGGCGCCGTGCTCCGCCCGCTCGACGAGGAGAAGCTCGCGTCCGGACTCGCGGCGCTTCGCGATCGCGGGATCGAGAGCGTCGCGATCGTCTTCATGCACGCCTTCCGGCACCCGGCGCACGAGGCCCGGGCGGCCGGGCTCGCGCGCGCGGCCGGCTTCGCCGAGGTGGTCGCCTCCCACGAGGCCTCCCCGTTGATCCGCTTCGTGAGCCGGGGCGACACCGCCGTCGTCGACGCCTACCTGTCGCCGCTGCTCGCGCGCTACGTGCGCTCGTTCCGCGCCGCGCTCGGCGAGCGGCACGCCGCTGCGCGCCTCGAGTTCATGCAGAGCAACGGCGGGCTCGTCGCGCCCGCGGGATTCCGCGCCTGCAACGCCGTGCTCTCGGGGCCCGCGGGCGGCCTCGTCGCGGCCGCGCGCATCGCCGAGTCGCGGGGGCGGCGGCGCCTCATCGCCTTCGACATGGGCGGGACCTCGACCGACGTCGCCCTCTACGACGGCGCCCTGCCGCAGCGCTTCGAGACGGCGGTCGCGGGCGTGCGCCTGCAGGCGCCCATGATGAACATCCACACGGTCGCGGCCGGCGGCGGGTCGGTGCTCGCGTTCGAGGGCGGACGGCTGACGGTCGGGCCGCGCTCCGCGGGCGCGCGTCCCGGCCCCGCCTGCTACCGGAACGGCGGCCCGCTCGCCGTCACCGACGTGCAGGTGCTTCTCGGCCGCGTGCGGCCGGAGAACTTTCCCGCGATCTTCGGCCCGCGCGGCGATGAGCCGCTCGACGAAGGGGCGGTCCGCGCCGGCTTCGCCTCGCTCGCGCGCTCGATGGGCGACGCCGCGCCGGCGACGCCCGAGGAACTCGCCGCCGGCTTCCTCGACGTGGCGGTCGAGTCGATGGCGCGCGCGATCCGCCACGTCTCCGTGCGCGAGGGACACGACCCCGCCGACTTCGCCCTGCTCTGCTACGGCGGCGCCGCGCCGCAGCACGCCTGCCGCGTGGCGGACGCGCTCGGCATCGCCGAGATCCTGATCCATCCGCTCTCGGGCGTGCTCTCGGCCTTCGGCATCGGGCTCGCGGACCGGCGGCTGCTGCGGCGGCAGAGCGTCGAGCGGCCGCTGACGCCCGGGCTCGCCGCGGAGCTCGACGCCGCGTTCGACGGGCTCGCGGCCCCGCTCGTGGCCGCGATGGAGGCGGAAGGCGCGCGACGCGCGGACATCCGCCTGCGGCGCTCGCTCGAGCTGCGCGCGCCGGGCACCGAGACCGCGATCGAGGTCGCGTACGCGCCGCTGCCCGCTGCGGTCGCGGATTTTCGCGCTGCCTTCGGCCGGCGGTTCGGCTTCGCGCCGCCGGACGCGCCGCCGCAGGTCGCGACGCTGCGCGTCGAGGCGGTGGTCGCAGGCGACGCCGCCGGCATGGCGCCGCCCCCGCAGGGAAGCGCCGCGGCCGCGGTCCCCGTGCGCGCCTGGTTCGACGGCTGGCGCGAGGTGCCGCTGCTGCCGCGCGATTCGCTCGTCACGGGACGCCCGCTCGCGGGGCCCGCGCTCGTCGTCGAGCCCAACTCGACGACGGTCGTGGAGCCCGGGTGGTCCGCGGAACGCCTCGAGGACGGCATGCTCCGGCTCGCCCGGCAGGGGCGGCGGGAGGCGCCCGCGGTCGATGCGCGCGTCGCGGACCCCGCGCAGCTCGAGCTCTTCAACCACCGCTTCATGCAGGCGGCCGAGCAGATGGGCGCGGTGCTCCAGGCCACGGCCGTCTCGGTGAACATCCGCGAGCGGCTCGACTTCTCCTGCGCCGTGTTCGACCCGGCCGGCGCGCTCATCGCGAACGCGCCGCACATGCCGGTGCACCTCGGCTCGATGGGCGCGAGCGTCCGGGCCGTGATCGCCGCGAACGCGGGCGGCATGCGCCCGGGCCGCGCCTGGATGCTGAACGCGCCTTACGCCGGCGGGACCCACCTGCCCGACGTCACGGTGGTGAGCCCCGTGTTCGCGGGCGGCGGGGCCGGGCCCGCGTTCTTCGTCGCCTCGCGCGCGCACCATGCCGACATCGGCGGCATCACGCCGGGCTCCATGCCGCCGGCGTCGCGCACGATCGCCGAGGAAGGCGTGCTGTTCGACAACTTCCTGCTGCTCGACGGCGGCGAGATCCGGGAGGCGGCGCTGCGCGAGGCGCTCGCCGCCGGGCCCTGGCCCGCGCGCAACCCGGACCAGAACGTCGCCGACCTCAAGGCCCAGCTCGCCGCCAATGCGCGCGGCATCGCGGAGCTCGAGGCGCTCGTCGCGCGCTCCGGCCTCGCGACCGTCACGGGCTACATGGCGCACGTGCAGGACAATGCCGAGGCCTGCGTGCGCGAGGTCATCGGCCGGCTCGCCGACGGGCGCATGCGCTACGAGATGGACGACGGCAGCGCGATCGAGGTCGCGGTCACGGTGGACCGGAAGTCGCGGAGCGCGGTCGTCGACTTCGCCGGCACCTCGCCGCAGCACCCCGGCAACTTCAACGCCCCGCTCGCCGTCTGCACTGCCGCCGTGCTCTACGTGTTCCGGGCGCTCGTGCAGGCGGACTTCCCGCTGAACGAGGGCTGCCTGCGGCCGCTCCGGATACGGGTGCCGCCGGCCTCGATGCTGAATCCCGTCCCGCCCGCCGCGGTCGTCGCGGGAAACGTGGAGACCTCGCAGTGCATCGTGGATGCGCTCTTCGGCGCGCTCGGCGTGCTCGCGGCTTCGCAGGGAACGATGAACAACTTCACCTTCGGCGACGCGGCGCAGCAGTACTACGAGACCGTCGCGGGAGGCTCGGGCGCCGGGCGCGGGTTCGACGGCGCCTCGGGCGTGCAGACCCACATGACGAACTCGCGGCTGACGGACCCGGAGGTGCTGGAGGACCGGCACCCGGTGCTGCTGCGCGAGTTCCGCTACCGCCGCGGCTCCGGCGGCGCGGGCCGCCACCGCGGCGGCGACGGCCTCGTGCGCGCGATCCGCTTCCGCGCGCCGATGACGGTCGCGGTGCTCGCGAACCACCGGCGCATCGCGCCCTTCGGGCTCGAGGGCGGCGGGCCGGGCCTGCCCGGGATCACGCGCATCGAGCGCGCCGGCGGCCCGGTCGAGGTGCTGGCGTCCTGCGACACGCGCGAGGTCGCCGTCGGGGACACGGTCGTGATCGAGACGCCGGGCGGCGGCGGGTTCGGCGCGCCCTAGCCGGCTTCGGCCGGCAGCTCGAGCTCGGCCAGCACCTGCGTCAGGCCGGTGTCGGGGATGCCGGCCAGGTTCGGGCTGACGGTCTGCACGCGGCTGCCGCCGGCGCGGTGCGAGATGAGCCAGGCGTGGAATCCGCCCGGGCGCTGCGCCGGGATGCCGAACAGGATGTTCACGATGCCCTGCTCGCGGTGCCGCTCGCGGTTCACGCGCTCGTCGCAAAGCACGAACCAGCGGTCGCCGGGCTCGCGGTCGCCGAAGGCGCCGCGCTCCTCGAGGCCCGACATGAACTCGCGGACCTGCAGGCCGACCCGCCGCCAGGTCGCGGGCTCGCTCGGCTCGAAGACGACCCAGCGCGTGCCGCGCTCGATGCTGTTGACCACGAGGAGCGCGAGTCGCTTCGCGGCCAGCGAGCGCCAGTCCGCCGAGACCGCGCCGGGCCCGGCGAGCGTCACCGCACGGACCGGGTCGCGCCCGGGCCGGCGCACGGCCTGGATCGTGTTGACGCCGACCGCCGCGAGGCGGGCGCGCTGCTCCTCGTCGACCGGGCAGGCGGGGCGCAGGCCCGGGCGCACGATCGCCTCCTCGCCGCAGGCCGCGGTCCACACCGGCCAGTGCTCCGAGGCGCGCGAGAGCGTGCCCGCGATCGCGCCGGAGGGCGCGAACGCCTCGAAGCGGCCGCGCAGCTTGTCGTAGCCGAGCAGTCGCGGGAAGAACATGCAGGCGCTGTCCGAGGGCAGCGGCCAGCGGCGCATTTCCGCGGCGGCCTTCGCGGCGCTGTCCCAGGCGACCGGCGGGTCGACGAGCAGCATCGCCCGCCGCTCCCGGCAGAGCCGGTTCGCGACGAGCAGCGTGCTCGCGCCGATGTCCACGTCGCGCGCGAGCGGCGGGATGCAGAGCAGGTTGAACCCGTCGGTCGCGTCGAGCGCGAAGAGGCCCGTGCGCTGCGCGGCCGAGCCGATGACGTCGTAGTCGGTGAGCGGCGCGCCGTCGTCGGCGTCGGTGCCCGAGAGCACGTAGCCGGCGAGGCCGCGCGGGTCGGTGCGGGGCGTCGGCTCGGGGCGCGAGGCCGGCAGCTCGCCCTCCACGCGCACGAGGGCGGATTCGGCGAGCATCGCGGCGACGGAGCGCGGCGAATCCGGCTGCACGGACAGGCGCCGGTAGATTTCCTGGTCCTCGATGTGCTCCGAGCCGGGCGTGCGCACGCGCTGGATCACGAGGTTGAAGGCGTCGTCCTCGTTGTCGCCGATGCCGTCGTAGTCGACCGCGGCGCGCAGGAACTCGCGCGTCCCCGGCGCGAGCGCCGAGAGGACGAGCGCTCCGCCGTTCGCAGGCAGCCGGATCGTGCAGCAGCGTGCGCCGTTGACGACGCGCACGACGATCGCCGTGCGCCCCCCGTTCTCGAAGTACTGCTCGACGGCGTAGGAAAGCGTCGACGGCTGCCACAGCCCGCCGAAGACGCGCTGGAACTCGTTGAAGCCCGAAAGCGTGACGGGGCGGTTCACCGGGCCGCGCAGGCAGCGCCCGACGAAGGCCGTGACGGCCGTCGGTGCCTCGGCGATCGCTTGGCCTGGGCCGGCTTCTTCTTGAACCTGGATGCCGGCCAGTCGTTCCGTCACGGCTGACTCCCCCAGCACGCGCGCAGATTATCATGAACGGGCATGGCAGGCGGCCCATCCCGGAACTGGCGGCGCGGATTCACGCTCGCGCTCGCGACCGCGGTGCTCTGGGGAGTGCTGCCGATCGCGCTCAAGGTCGTGCTCGAGGGCATGGACGCCTACACGATCGTCTGGTGGCGCTTCGCCGCCGCGATGGCGGCGCTCGGCGCGTACCTCGCGGCGCGCGGCGCGCTGCCCCGCATCCGCGGCGCCGGGCGCGGCGCGGTCGCGCTCATCGCCGTCGCGACGGTCACGCTGATCGGCAACTACGTGCTCTACCTCGTCGCGCTCGACCACACGACGCCGTCCGTCACGCAGGTCGTGATCCAGCTCGCGCCGCTCATGCTGCTCGTCGGCGGCGTGGTCGTGTTCCGCGAGCGCTTCGTGCCCGCGCAATGGGCCGGCTTCGCGGTGCTGGGCGCGGGCCTCCTGCTCTTCTTCAACGAGCGGCTGCCGCTCCTGCTGCAGCCGACCCGGGGACTCGGGCTCGGCGTCGCGCTGACCGTCGCCGCCGGCGTGTCCTGGGCCGTCTACGGCCTCGCGCAGAAGCGGCTGCACGACCACTTCGACGCGCAGCAGGTGCTGTGGATGATCTACGTCGGCGCCGTCGCGCTGATGCTGCCGGCGAGCCGGCCGGCCGCGATCATGGACCTCGACGGGATGCAGCTCGGCATGCTCGCGTTCTGCTGCTTCAACACGGTCGCGGCGTACGGCGCGTTCGGGGAGGCCCTGACCCACTGGGACATGTCGCGGGTTTCGGCCGTGCTCGCGACCGCGCCGCTGTTCACGATCGGGGGCATGTGGGCGGTCGAGCACGCGGGCCTTCGCCTCGTGCCGGCGGAAGGGCTGAACGGCGCCTCGATCGTCGGCGCGCTGATGGTGGTCGCGGGATCCATGGTCTGCGCGCTGGTGCGCAGATAGACAAGGGGTGAGCGTCCCCTCTCAGCCGCCGCCGCTCGCCTTCGCCGCTTCGGGCTCCGCGGGCCGCGCGAAGCGCGGGTCGCCGGCGTACTGGTCCTCGACGCCGTTCCAGGTCGCGCCGGTCGGCAGGGCGTTGCGCACGCGCGGGGCGCCCGCGATCGTGGCGGCGAGCTCGCCGCCCTCGCCCGGGCCCACCGCGAACGCGATGCCGCGCGGCTTGGACGCGGCGGCCTGGATGGCGGCCCAGTCGATCTCCTTCTCGTGCTCGGCGATCCGCTTCCAGAGCGCCGACTTCGGCTTGCGGAGCTTCGCCCTGAGGGCTTTCGGCACGTCGGACCAGTCGCGCTTGTCGTCGACGAGCGGCTCGTAGGCCTGCACGAGCAGGCGGTCGCCCTGCCAGCCGAGCAGCACCGGCTGGTTGACGACGGTCACCTTCGTGCCGTCGGGCGCCGCGTCGTA
>DASSUY010000041.1:0-7751 GCA_035706525.1 Steroidobacteraceae bacterium | reverse complement strand
AGCGCCGAGCCGTCCGCGCGCCGCGTCGGCGGCTGCCAGGACAGCGTCGCGCTGCCGTTGGACACCTGCTGGACGACGATGCTGAATGCGGGGAGCGCCACGGTCGCGACGCCGTCGGTGACGCGGATCGTGACGCCGGAGTAGCTGCCCGCGTCGGCCGCGCCGGGCGTGCCCGACAGCCGCCCCGTGGCGGGATCGAACTTCGCCCAGGCCGGGCGGTTCGCGATCATGAACTTCAGCGCATCGCCGTCGGCGTCCCGCGCCGTCGCCTGGAACTGCCAGGCCTGGCCGACCTGCGCCTCGCGCGCCGGCGAACCGGCGATGACGGGCGCGCTGTTCGGCTTCTTGACCTCGATCGCGAACGGGGCGAGCGCGGTCGTCGCCTTGCCGTCGCTGACGCTGATGCGGATGCCGATGTAGACGCCTGCGGCGGTCGCCGGCGGCGTGCCCGCGAGCTTGCCCGTCGAGGCGCTGAACGTCGCCCAGGCCGGCCGGTTGACGATGCGCCAGGTCAGGCGATCGCCGTCCGGGTCCGACGCCGTCGGGCGGAACGAGAAGGCCTGGCCGACCGTCGCCACCGTCGCGGGCGCGCCGGAGATCCGTGGCGCCCGGTTCGCCTTGCGGACGAGGATGCTGAAGGGGCCGAGGACGTCGCTCGCCTTGCCGTCGCTCACGCGGATGCGGATGCCGTCGTAGCTGCCCGCCGCGCCGCTCTCCGGCGTGCCGGCGAGCTTGCCCGTGGCGGCGTCGAACGACGCCCAGCGGGGCTTGTTCTCCACGGTGAAGCGCAGCTTGTCGCCGTTCGCGTCGTACGCGGACGGCTTGAAGACGTAGCGCTCGCCGACCATCACGACGCCGCCGGGCGATCCCGAGATGGACGGCGCGCGGTTGGCTGCGTGGGCCTCCCCGATCCCCGCGAGCGCGAGCACCGCGAACTGCACGGCAAGCGCCGCGGCGCCGCGAACCTTGATCCCCGAATTCTGCGTATCCATGGACACCCCCTGTTGCGGTTGCCGGGCTGTCGCCTGGATCCAGACAGGGGGTGCCGTCGCGCGCGGAAGGATCCGCGCCGCCAAGTGGCAACCCCGCTATCGTGGGCCTCGAGGGCCGACAGACCGGTGGCTTTGCGTCCCCGCCTTTCGACGGGTTTGCCTTGTTTCACTGCGCGGGGAACTATCCGCGACCGCGGCCGCCCGGCAAATCGGGAGATTCCCGAGGGGGCCGGACGCACTTCACATTCTGTGGACGGCCGCTTCCGTTTCCGGCCGGGGTGTGTAACCTGAAGCAAGACCCGCCAACGGGCAGCCGGAAAGGGGAACCGGGCGCGTTATGCAAAACGCGCGCGCACAGGGGATGAAGCGGATCCTGGTCGTCGACGACAAGGAAATCCATCGGAGCCTGCTCCAGGCGCTGCTGGAGCGGGACGGCTACCGCGTGCACCCGGCCCGCGACGGCCGCGAAGCACTCGCCGCCGCGGCGGCCCAGCCGCCCGACCTCGTGATCTCGGACCTCCTGATGCCCGTCATGGACGGCTACGCGCTGCTGCGGCACTGGAAGTCCGACGACCGCCTGCGCGGCATTCCCTTCGTCATCTGCACCGGCACGTTCACGGACCGCGAGGACGTCGACCTCGCGCGGGACCTCGGCGCCGACGGCTTTCTCCGGAAGCCCGCGGAGGCGCCGGAGCTGTCCCGATGCGTTTCGAGCCTCCTCGCGCGTCGCGACGCCGGCAAGCGCGTCGGCCGCGCCCCGATTCCCGACGACGGCGCCCAGCTCGAGGGCTACAGCCGCGCGCTCGTGCGCAAGCTCGAGGCCAAGTCCGAGCGCCTCGAGCGCGCGAACGAGGCGCTGGCCGAAGCCAACGAGCGCCTGAGGGAGCTGTCCCAGCGCGTGCTCGAAGTCCAGGAGGAAGAGCGAGCGGCCATCTCGCGCGAGTTGCACGACGAGATCGGCCAGGCGCTGACCGCCATCAAGCTCGGCGCGGAGTCTATCGCCGCGCGGGTCCAGGACGCCGATGCGCGACGGCTCGCGGCCTGCATCGCAGCGGCGGACACGGCGCTCGGCCAGGTCCGTTCGCTGGCGCGCGAGCTCCGCCCGCCGGCGCTCGACCAGCTGGGGCTCGCGGGCGCGCTTCGCGAGCTCACCGAGCGCATCGGCGAGACCGCTGCGATCGACATCCGCTTCGTGCAGGACGGCCAGGGCCCCGCGCCCGACCCCGGCCTCGCGATCACGGCCTACCGCCTCGCACAGGAGGCGCTCACGAACGTCGTGCGGCATTCCGGCGCGAAGCGCGCGACCGTCGCGCTCGCCTGCCGGGACGGCGAACTCCGGGTCACGGTGGAAGACGACGGCCGCGGCTTCGACGTGGACGCGGCACGCAGCCGCGGCGTGCGCGGGAAAAACCTCGGGCTCGTCGGCATGCAGGAGCGCGCTTCGCTGGCCGGCGGCCAGTTGAGCCTCAGGACGCAGCCGGGCGCCGGCACCCGCATCGAGGCCCGTTTCCGGCGCCATGCGAAGGGAGGCGCCTCGTGATCCGCGTCGTGCTCGTCGACGACCACACGCTCGTGCGCGAGGGCCTGCACGCGCTGCTCACGGAGTTCCCGGGGGTCCAGGTCGTCGCGCAGGCGCGGGACGGCGCTTCCGGGCTCGAGGCCGTGCGCGAACATGCCCCCGACCTCCTCCTCACCGACCTGTCGATGGCGGGCATGAACGGCATCGAGCTGACCGAACGCGCGACGCGCGAGCAGCCGGGGCTGCGCGTGATCGTGCTGTCCATGTACTCGGACCGCCAGCACGTGATGCGCGTGCTGGCCGCCGGGGCGTCCGCCTACCTCCTGAAGGACAGCGCCCGCAGCGAGCTCGCCGAGGCGATCGCGGCGGTCGTGCGCGGCGGCAAGTTCCTGTCCCCGGCCGCGGCGAAGCAGCTCTCGGACCCCGCCGCGGGCCAGGGCGAAGCGGACCCGCTCGCCCTCCTCACCGAGCGCCAGCGCGAGGTGCTCCGGCTCATCGCCGAGGGCGTGCCGACCAAGCAGATCGCGTACCGGCTCGACATCTCGCCGAAGACGGTGGAGGCGCACCGCGCGACCATCATGGCGCGGCTGAAGGTCCGGCAGGTCGCGGGGCTCGTGCGGATCGCCGTCCGTTCCGGCCTCATCGCGCCGGAGCCCTGAGGGGGCCCGGCCTCAGGCCGCGGGCGCGAGCGGCCGCGGGCGGCCGATGGCGTGCCCCTGCACGAAGTCGATGCCCATCGCCCGCGCGGCCTCGAGCGCGGAGACGTCCTCGATCTGCTCGGCGACCAGGCGGAAGTTCAGCGTGCGCGCCATGCCGACCACCGCGCTGACCATCGCCTGGTTGACGCTGTCACGTCCGAGGTCGCGCATGAAGGAGCCGTCGATCTTCAGGTAATCCATCGGCAGCTGCTTGAGGTTGGCGAATCCGCCGAGGTCGGTGCCGAAGTCGTCCAGCGCGAAGCGGCAGCCCATGCCGTGCAGCACGTCGATGAAGCGGCGCGCCTGCTCGAGGTTGCCGATGACCGAGGTCTCGGCGACCTCGAAGCAGATCTGCGAAGGCGGGACGCCGCTGCGGTCGAGCTCGTCCACGACGTACTCGAGGAAGGACGGGTCCGCGAGCGTCTGCGCGGAGATGTTCAGCGACACGCTGCGGCCGGGCGGCAGCCGGATCGCGCCCGCGGCGAGGGCCGCCAGCGTCGAGGCGAGCACCCAGCGATCGATCATCGACATCAGCCGGTAGCGCTCCGCCGCCGGGAAGAATTCCGCGGGCGGGACGGGCTGGCCTTCGTCGTGCAGCCGCACGAACACCTCCATGGCCGGCCCCGGGCCGGAAGGCCCCGGGCGGGTCGGCTCGATCGGCTGCACGTAGAGCTCGAAGAAGCCGTCGCGCAGCGCCGACTGCAGGCGCTGCAGCCAGTGGATCTCGCCCCGGTTCCGCGCGACCGTCTCGTCGTGCGAGGAGTACACGTGCACCCGGCTGTCGGACTGCTTCTTGGCGACGTAGCAGGCGGAGTCGGCGGCGCTCATGATTTCCTCGAGCGAGGCCGCTTCGGCCGTCAGCTCGACGATGCCGATGCTGACACCCACGCTGAAGATGCGGTCCTTCCAGACGAAGCGGTACTCGCCGATCGCGCGCTGGATGTCGTCGGCGATCTGCCGCGCCTTGTCGAGCGGGCAGCCGACCAGCAGCACGCCGAACTCGTCCCCGCCGAGCCGCGCCACCGTGTCCGAGTCGCGCACCGCCTCCCGGATCAGGGCCGCGACCTCGCGAAGCATGTTGTCGCCCGCGAGGTGGCCGCTGGTGTCGTTGACGGCCTTGAAGCGGTCGAGGTCGAGGTAGCACATGACGTGCCCCTGCCGGCCGGCGCGCGCGACCTCGAGCGCCTCGCCGAGCCGGCGCTCGAACTCGCGGCGGTTCACGAGCCCCGTGAGCGCGTCGTGGCTCGCCTGGTAGGACATCTGCTGGGTCAGGCCGCGCAGCTCGCTGACGTCGTGCAGCATCACGGCGACGCCCGCGATGTCGCCGCCCGGGCCGCGGATCGGCGAGGCAGTCGCCTCGACCCCGAGCTCCGCGCCCGTCACGCGCGAGATGAGGATGGACCGGCGCCCGAGGTTCACGCGGCTGCCGGTCGCGAGGCACTGCTGCACCGGGTCGCCGAGCGAGCGCCGGTCGTGCTCGTCCACGAAGCCGATCACCGCGCCGAACGCCTGCCCGATCGCGTCGTCGCGATGCATGCCGGTCAGCGACTCGGCCGAGGGATTCAGGTAGTCGATGAGGCCGTGCGCGTCGGTCGTCAGCAGGCCCTCGCCGAGGGAGTCGAGCGCGAGCCGGGCGCGCGCGGGCGGCGCGAACTCCTCGCGCCCGTCGCGGTGCGGCAGCATCTCCTCGGCGGTGAACAGGACGAGCCGTCGCGGTCCGGCGTCGATCGGCGAGCCGGTGAGCTCGAGGCGCGTCACCTGGCCGTGCGCGTCCGCCACCTCGACTTCCGCGAGCGAAGGCTGCCCGCCTCCCGCCAGCGCCCGCGTGACGGCGAGCGCCGCGAGCTCGGCGTAGTCGCGCGAGACGACCTCGGGCAGCGACTTCCCGACGAGCTCCTCCGCCGGCACGCTGACGAGCGAAGCGAACGCACTATTGACGGCCTCGATGCGTTCCCCGGCGAGCAGCGCGGGTTCGCGCAGGGCCGCCAGCATGGCGCGCAGGCCCGGCGGGGTCTCGGGGGGTGCCGCGGTCGCCGGGGCGGCGGACTCTTCCCGCAGCCGCACGAGCGCCTGCCGCTGCCGCCACGCGCCGAACGCGAGTGCGGCGGCAAGCGCCGCCAGCGCCAGGGCGGCGATCGTCGCGACCGTCATCGGCCAGTCATCCCCTCTCGAACAGCGGCCCGCGGAGCCGTCAATTTCGTTACATTGCGCGGCCTTGGGCAGCATATCCCACGCTTGTGCGGGGACCCCCGGCGATTCACCATAATGGATTCCCGATGAACGCAAAGACCGAAGCCGCTCGGCGGCAGATGATCGACCAGCAGGTACGGGCCTGGGACGTACTCGACGAGCGCGTGCTCGAGACGCTGGCGGCCGTGCCGCGCGAGCAGTTCGTGCCGGAGGCCTACCGCGCCGTCGCATTCGCCGATGCGCCCATCCCGATCGGCCACGGCCAGGTCATGCTGACGCCCGCGCTGGAAGGCCGCATCCTGCAGGCCCTGGCGCCGGCTCGCGGAGAGCGAACGCTGGAGATCGGCACGGGCAGCGGCTATTTCGCCGCCTGCCTCGCGCACCTCACGGGCTCCGTCGACACGATCGAGATCCACGCGGAGCTGGCAGCCACCGCGGCACGCGCCCTCGGCAGCCAGGGCATCGCCCGCGTTTCGGTGGAAACGGGCGATGCCTTTGCGCGCGACTTCCCGTCGGGATACGAGCTCATCGCGGTGACCGGCTCCCTGCCCGCCCGGGAGCCCCGGTTGGAGCGCGCCCTCGCCGTCGGGGGGCGCCTCTTCGCCGTCATCGGCACGGGACCGGCCATGGAGGCGCGACTGGTGACCCGCACGGGCGAGGATTCCTGGCTCGACGAAGCCCTGTTCGAGACCCGGATCCCACCGCTCGTCCTGCCGGTGCGGCCTTCGAGCTTCCGGTTCTGAGCCCGGGGCAGGCAGCCGGATTTGGGCCCTGTTTTCGGGCGCTTGGACGCAAACGACCCGGCAAACGACCTCCCCGGTGGCAGTATCGACACACTTGAGCCCGGGTCAATTAGTGATATACACTGGTAATACAGTAGTTCTCCTGACCCCCTGTTTCCGAAGGATAGCCTCGGCATGAACACCCGATTCCTCGTACACGCGATCCTGGCCTCGGCGAGCCTCGCCTGCTCCAGCGCCGGCGCCGCCGACCTCCGAGAAGTCTATGAGCGGGCGCTGACGAACGACCCGCTGATCCGCGAAGCGGACGCCAATCGCCTGGCCGCGCGCGAATCGAAGCCGCAGGCCCTCGCCGCGCTCCTGCCGCAGGTGAACGCCAACGCCAACTGGAACGACGTGGATTCGGAGAGCAACGACTTCTTCATCGCGCCGGGCATCGAGCCTGAGCCGCAGGCCCAGAACTTCGACGGCAATCGCTCCGCCTGGAACGTCGAGCTGCGCCAGAGCGTGTTCCGCTGGGAGAACTGGGCGACGCTCAAGCGCGCGAACTCCGAGCGCGCGCAGGCCGAGGCCACTTACCTCGTCGCCCAGCAGGACCTCGTGATCCGCACGGCCGAGGCGTACTTCAACGTCCTCGCCGCCCGCGACACGCTCGAAGCCGCGCAGGCGGCGCACGATGCCATCGCGCGCCAACTCGAGCAGTCGGAGAAGCGCTTCGAGGTCGGGCTCATCGCCGTGACCGACGTGCAGGACGCGAAGGCCGCCTCCGACTCCGCCAACGCCGCGCTGATCCAGGCGAAGCGCAACCTCGCGACCGCGGGCGAGATCCTGCGTGAGCTCACCGGCGACACCTGGGACTCGCTCGAGAAGCCGGGCAACGACATGCCGCTGTCCGGCCCGAACCCCGCGAACCCGGAAGACTGGGTGAAGCTCGCCATGGACCAGAACGCGAGCCTCATCGCGAGCCGCCTCGGCGCGGACATCGCGCGCGCCAACGTGAACGTCGAGCGCGGCGGCCACTTCCCCGCCGTCGATTTCGTCATCAACCGCGGCCACGACGAGGGCGACGGCACCCTGACGGGGACGAGCGCCGGCGACACCGAGAGCGACTCCGACGACACCGTGTACGGGATCCAGGTGACGGTGCCGATATTCTCCGGCGGGTTCACTTCCTCGCGCGTGCGACAGGCGAAGTACCTGAGCACCGCCGCCAACGAGCGCCTCGAGCGCACGATCCGCGAGACCGAGCGTTCGACGCGCGATGCCTACCTCGGCGTCGATGCCGAGGTCGCGCGCGTGCAGTCGCTGAAGCAGGCCGTCGAATCGGCGCAGACCGCGCTGCAGGCAACCGAGGCCGGCTACGAGGTGGGCACCCGTACTTCCGTGGACGTCCTGCAGGCCCGGCAGCGGCTGTTCCAGTCGCAGACCGACTACGCGCGCAGCCGATACGACTACCTGCTGAACGTGCTGCGGCTGCAGCAGGCGGCGGGCACGCTCGACCGCAAGGGTCTCGAGGAGATCAACGCCCTCCTGACCGAGAACGTCCCGGTCCGCTAGCGGATCAGGTCGCCTCGGGCAACCCGTCGTCCGCGCGCTCGCGCGCGGCGGCGCG
>DASSUY010000040.1:0-7240 GCA_035706525.1 Steroidobacteraceae bacterium | reverse complement strand
CGCTCGAGGAGCTGACCGGCCATGCCTCCCGCGTGCTGGAACGGCTGGAGCTCCCGTACCGGGTGATGTCGCTGTGCTCGGGCGACATCGGCTTCGCGAGCGCGAAGACCTACGACCTCGAAGTCTGGCTGCCGGGGCAGGGCGCCTACCGGGAGATCTCGTCCTGCAGCAATTGCGAGGCGTTCCAGGCGCGCCGGATGCAGGCGCGCTGGCGCAATCCCGAGACGGGAAAGCCGGAGCCCGTGCACACGCTGAACGGCTCCGGGGTCGCGGTCGGGCGCGCGCTCGTCGCCGTGCTGGAGAACTTCCAGCAGGCGGACGGCAGCGTCGTCGTCCCGGGGGTGCTCCGCGCCTACCTCGGCGGCGTCGACCGCCTCAAGCCCGCCTGATCAGCGGTTGCTGCCGAGGAGGTTCAGCAGGCTCAGGAACATGTTGTAGATGCTGACGTACAACGTCACGGTCGCGCGGATGTAGTTCGTCTCGCCGCCGTGGATGATCTCGCCGGTCTGGTACAGGATCAGGCCGGCCATCAGCATCACGAAGAGGCCCGACACGACCAGCGACAGCGCCGTCAGCGAGAACAGCAGCGCGACGATGCCGAGCACGAACGCCGTGAGTATGCCCACCGTCAGGAAGCCGCCCATGAACGAGAAACGGCGGCCGCTTCGGATCGCGTAGGCCGAGAGCCCGAGGAAGGCGACCGCCGTGATGCCGAAGGCCGTCGTGACGAGCGAGGCGCCGTCCGGCACGGCACGGACGTAGAAGCTGACGATCGGGCCGAGCGTCAGGCCCATGAAGCCGGTGAGGGCGAACACCCAGACGAGGCCCCAGCCGCTGTCGGCGGTCTTCATGACCGCGAACAGGAGCGCGAAGTAGCCGCCGAGCGTGAGCCACGGCCCCAGGTACGGCATGCCGAGGGCGCCCGCGAGGAAGGCGGCGATCGCGCTGAAGGCGAGCGTCGCGGACAGCAGGAGGTAGGTGTTGCGCAGGACCTTGTTGGTCGCGAGCTCGGACGCGCGAACCTCGGCGCGTTGCGAAATGGCGATCGAATTCCTTTCCATGGTGACCTCCTGCCCGTCTTTCGGGCTGCCCCTGGAATTATACGCGAGCGCGGCGCGGGCGACGGCCGGGCGCCGGGCGATGCACTAGAATCGCCCATGGCAGCCCAGGGCCCGCCGGAGAGGTGGCAGAGCGGTTGAATGCACCGGTCTTGAAAACCGGCAAGGGCGCGAGCCCTTCGTGAGTTCGAATCTCACCCTCTCCGCCATCCCCGACAGGAAGAATGCACATGGCCGATCCCGCCCACGGCCCCGACGCGGGCCTCGTGCTCCCGCCGGAGGCGATGCGCCGCCTCGCCGACGCAGCGAGCGCGGCGCTCATCGGTCGCTTCGAAAGCTTGCGGGAAGCGGCGCCCTGGCGCGGCGCCTCGCGGGCGGCGCTCGAGCCGCTCCTCGCCGAGCCTCCGCCCGAGGAGGGCCACGACCCGGTCGCGGTCCTCGAGCGCGCCCTGCGGGATGTCCTGCCGGTCGCCGGCCGCGTCGACCATCCGCGCTTCCTGGCCTTCGTGCCGTCGGCGCCGACCTGGCCCGGCGTCATCGCCGACTACCTTGCCGCGGGATTCAACATCTTCCAGGGCACCTGGCTCGGCTCGTCGGGCCCGAGCGAGCTCGAGCTCGTCGTGATCGACTGGATCAAGCAGTGGATCGGTTACCCGCCGTCGGCGGGCGGCCTCTTCACCTCCGGCGGCTCCGCGGCGATCCTCGACGCGCTGGTGGCGGCACGCGAGCACGCCGGCGCCCCGGAGCGGCCCGCCCTCTTCATGAGCGACCAGACGCATTCCGCGGTGGAGCGGGCGGCGCGCATCGTGGGGCTGCGCCCGGAAGGCATCTTCAAGCTGCAAAGCGACGCCCGCTACCGACTGGAACCGGATGCGCTGCGCGACGCGATCCGCCGGTCTCGCGTCGCGGGATTCACGCCGATCGCCGTCTGCGCCAACGCGGGCACGACGAACACGGGCGCCGTCGACCCGCTGCCCGCCATCGCCGACTGCTGCGCCGGCGAGCGCCTCTGGCTGCACGTCGACGGCGCCTACGGGGGATTCGCGGTGCTGAGCGAGCGCGGCCGGCCGCTGCTCGAGGGGATGGCGCGCGCCGACTCGATCAGCCTCGATGCGCACAAGTGGCTCTACCAGCCCTTCGAGGCCGGCTGCCTGATGGTCCGCGACGTCGCGACGCTCACCCGCGCCTTCAGCGTGAATCCGGACTACCTGCAGGACACGCAGCTCGGCCTCGAACAGGTCAATTTCGCCGACCGCGGCTACCAGCTGACGCGCGCCTTCCGCGCGCTCAAGGTCTGGATGTCGGTCCAGACCTTCGGCCTCGGCCGGTTCCGCGCGGCGATCACGCGGACGATCGAGCTCGCGGAGCGGGCCGGGGAGCGCGTGGCGCGAACGCCGGACCTCGAGCTCCTGAGTCCGCCGTCGCTCGGGGTCCTCTGTTTCCGCTACCGGCCCTCCGGCGGCGACTGGGGCGAGGACCGGCTCGCGAAGCTCAACGAGGCGATCCAGCAGCGCGTCATCGAATCGGGCACGGCCATGATTTCGTCGACGCGGCTGCGTGGCGCCTGGTCGCTGCGGCTGTGCATCCTGTCGCACCAGACGACCTGGGAAGACCTCGAGCAGATCCTGGACCGCATCGAGGCCTTCGGCCGGGAGCTCGCCGCGCGCTAGGACGAGGCCGCCGGCGCCGCGCTATCATTCCGCGCATGCGCAAGCAATACGCCAGCCTCCGCCGCCGTCCGCTGCTCGCCCCGGTGTGGCTGGCCGCGCTCGGCGGACTGGTCGTCATCGCGATCGGCTTCTGGCTGGTGAGCGCCGCCTCGACCACGATGGTCTTCGTCGTGCGCCACGCCGAGAAGGTGACGACGAATCCCGACGACGAGGACCCGCCGCTCGCGCCCGCCGGGGAGGCGAGGGCGCTCGAGCTCGCCCAGCACTTCGGCGGCGGACCGAAGGGCCAGGTCATCGACGCGATCATCGTGACGGAGCTCCGCCGCACCCAGGACACGGCTCGACCGCTCGCGAACCGGCTTGGCGTCCCGGTGATCGTGGTGCCTGCGGACCAGCCCGAGGCGGCTGCGAAGCGGGCGCTTAACGACTACCGCGGCCAGCGAATAATGATGGTCGCGCACTCCGACACCATCCAGGACATCGTGAAGGCCCTCTCCGGCATCGACGTCGGCCCGATGTCCGAAAGCGAGTACGGCATCGTCTATGTGGTCGCCGTTCCGCGCTTCAGCCGGGCCGCGGTCACGCGCATCGACCTGCCCTGAGCGTCGTCCCGCTCAGTCCGACGCGTGCGACTCCGGGCCGCGGTAGACAGCCTCCATGACGGCATAGTTGGAACGGTGCATGCCGAGCCGGGCATAGACTTCCTGGGCCCGCCGGTTGGCATGGTCCACGTAGAGCCGGATGCCGCATATGC
Source organism: Steroidobacteraceae bacterium (assembly GCA_035706525.1). Classification (GTDB taxonomy): domain Bacteria; phylum Pseudomonadota; class Gammaproteobacteria; order Steroidobacterales; family Steroidobacteraceae; genus SCUD01. The sequence goes on along the minus strand of DASSUY010000040.1, from coordinate 3,758 downwards.
GCTCGTCACGCCGGGCGAGCTGGACGAGGTGGTCGTACAGCGCGCGGAAGGCGCCGGAACCCCGGTGCCCCGGCATCACGTAGACGGACTGGATCCAGAGGAAGACGCCGTTGCGCCAGTCGCTCCATTCGTAGGTGGTCATGAGCTGGCCGACGGGCTGGTCCCCGATTTCGGCGATGTAATACCGGCCGAGCGAAGGGTCGTCCAGCACGGCCCGTACGCCGGGTCCTACGAGGGCAGGGTCGAGGGCCTGGCCTTCGGTTTGCGCCGCGAGGGCCGTGTTGGCGGCGACGATGAAATCGGCGTCGGAAGGCCGGGCGTCGCGGATTCTCATGGGCGGGCAAGGTACACGATTCGCCCGCGGGACGCCGCGCGCGGGCGGGTGCATTGCTTGCTGCCCCGGCGGCGCCTCATTACAATCCGCCCCCTCATTCGTGGGGCGGTAGCTCAGCTGGGAGAGCGTCGCGTTCGCAATGCGAAGGTCGAGGGTTCGATCCCCTTCCGCTCCACCACTTCCCTTTTTGCGCGTTGACAGCCTGCCGGCGCGGGCCTAGGTTGGCCGGGAAGCGTCACCTCGCGTGGCGCAGCGGCTGAGCCCCTTCCAGTTCCGGAGAATGTCCATGGCAGCGAGAAAGAAGAAGTCGGGCGGGTCGGCGCGCAAGCGTTCCGCCGCGCGCCGGGTACGGCGCACCGCCAAGCGAAAGGTCCGCCGCGCAAAGCGCAAGGTCGCCCGGCGCCGGTCGTCGGCGCGCCGCACGGTACGTCGGACGCGCCGCACCGCGAAGCGCAAGGTCCGTCGCGCAAAGCGCAAGGTCAAGCGGGCGGTCCGCCGCAAGGCGCGCACAACGCGCCGCGCGGCGCCCCGCAAGGCAGCGACGGCGCCCGCCGCAGGCTCCGGCATGCCCGAAGAGGCGCCGGCGCCGCTCTTCGCAGAACCGGCGACCAGCTACGCCTGACTCCGCCGGACGCTTGCCCGAGGCCAGCCCCGGACCGGGGCTGGTCCCTCGGGTAAGATTTTGGACCGCACGCCCCGGTAGCTCAGTGGATAGAGCGGCCGCCTCCTAAGCGGCAGGTCGTCGGTTCAACTCCGGCCCGGGGCGCCAACACGACACGTCCCATGCGCCGCGTTCTCGCCGCCGCATTCATCCTCCTGCAGGCCGCGCTCGCGGCCGCGCAGTCGCCATCGGCATACCGCTTCACGGGCGTCGAGCGCGTCGTCGCCTTCGCCGACGTCCACGGCGCGTACGAGCCGCTCGTCGCGCTGCTGCGGGAGACCGGCGTCGTGGACGAGTCGCTCCGCTGGAGCGGCGGTCGCACGCACCTCGTCGGACTCGGCGACCTCGTCGACCGTGGCCCGCAATCCCGGCAGGTCCTCGACCTCCTGATGCGGCTCGAAGGGGAGGCGGCGGCGGCGGGCGGTGCGGTTCACCAGCTGCTCGGCAACCACGAGGTCATGGACCTCGCCGGCGACCTGCGCTACGTGAGCCCTGCCGAGTACGCGGCCTACGCGGGCCCGCAAGAGGACGCCGGCCGGGAAGCCGCGTGGAAGGCGATCCTCGCGAAGGATTCCGCGGCGTCCCGCGCGGAGTTCGACGCGGCGTTTCCGCCCGGCTACTTCGGCCACGCCGCCGCCTTCGCGCCGGACGGTCGGTATGGCCGCTGGCTGCTGGGCAAGCCGGTGATCGTCGTCATCAACGACACGGCCTTCGTTCACGGCGGGCTGCCGCCGCTGGTTGCGCGCCTGGGGCTCGAAGACACGAACGCCGCGATGCTGGGCGCGCTCCGGGACTACCTCGAAGCCTGGCGCTCGCTGTCCTCCACACACGGGATCGCGCGGCCGGTCCTGTTCGACGATCGCCCCGCGGCACTCGCCGCAATTCCCGCGCCGGCGGATGCGGAGTCCCTCGGCAAGCTGCAGGACGGCCCGGTCTTCACGCCGGCGGGACCCACGTGGTACCGGGGCCAGGCCCTCTGCAACCCGTATACGGAAACGGAGAACCTCGATGCGGCCCTTGCGCGCCTCGGCGTCGCGCGCGTCGTCGAAGGCCACACGGTGACCGCCACGGGCCGCGTGCTGCAGCGCTTCGACAGCCGCGTGTGGCTCCTGGATACGGGGATGCTCGCCCCTGTCTACAAGGGGCGGGCATCGGCGCTCGTCTTCCAGGACGGCGCCTGGAGCGTCACGTATGCCGACGCACCTGGCCAGCGTTTCCGGCCGGAGCCCGCGCCGCGCGCCGTCGGGCCGCGGCCCCGCAGCCTCGACGACGATGCGCTCGAACGCTGGCTCGCCGAGGCGGAGGTCGCGGCCTATCGCCTCGATCGACTGCTCGGGCTCGGCCTCGTGCCCGTCACGGTCGAGCGGGCCGTGAACGGAAAGCCGCGCGTGGTCCAGTTCTGGATCGATGAGTCGATGACCGTGCGGGAGATGCTCGAGCGCAAGCTCGCGCCCTCCGGCTGGTGCCCGTCGATTCCGCAGTACAACCTGATGAACGTCTTCGACCTGCTCGCCCACAACCCGGGCCGCACGGCGGACAACGCGCTCTTCACGCGCGACTGGATGCTGGTCCTCACGGGCCACGCGCGGGCGTTCGGGACCGGCTCGGCCGCGCCTTCGCTGCTCTCGAGCAATCCCGTGGAGCTGTCGCCGGCGCTCGCGCGGAAGCTGGGCGCACTCGACCGCGCGACGCTCGATGCGGCGCTCGGCCCCTACCTCAGCCGACGCCAGGTCGACGCCCTCGTGAAGCGCCGCGACGACCTGCTGCGCCGTTTCGGCGGCGCGAGCGCGGAAGGGCGGTCCGCCGCGCGCTGACGCGCGAAACGCCCGTCGCGGCCTAATCAGGACCGCTCCGGTATAATTCGGCAGGCCATGAGCCGATCCCTCCGGGAACTCTACGAGTCGAGCCCGTTCTCGAGCGCGCAGGCGCCGTACGTGGAAGAACAGTACGAGCGATTCCTCGCGGATCCCGCGAGCGTCGCACCGGAATGGCGGGAATTCTTCGGCCAGGTCGGCCCGGCGCCGGGCGTGCCCGCGAAGCCGCCGGCTTCCGGGCGCGCGCGCGATCCGTCGCGGCCCTCGACGGCGGCTCCCCCGCATCCCGCGCCGACCACGGACGCGGAAAAGCAGGCCTCCGTTTCCCGCCTGATCCAGTTCTACGCGAACCGCGGCCACCTGATCGCGGACATCGACCCGCTCGGCCTGATGAAGCGGCCGATGCCGCGGGTGCTCGACCCCGCCTACGTCGGGCTGACCGAGGCGGACATGGACACGGAGTTCCACACCGCCAGCCGGACCAGCGGCGTGGAAAAGCAGATGAAGCTGTCGGAGATCCTGAAGCAGCTCCGGCACATCTACACCGGCCGCATCGGCGCCGAGTTCGCGCACGTGTCGACCAGCGAGGAGCGGCTGTGGCTGCAGGACCGTTTCCAGGACGGCCGGCTGCACCACCGCTTCACGACGGAGGAACGGCTGAACATGCTGCGGCAGCTGACGGCCGCCGAGGGCCTCGAGCGCTACCTGCACACACGCTACGTGGGGCAGAAGCGCTTCTCGCTCGAGGGCGGCGAGGCGCTGATCCCGCTGCTGGACGACGTCGTGCAGCGGAGCGGGGCGGCGGGCGTCGAGGAGATCGTGATCGGGATGGCGCACCGCGGGCGCATCAACGTGCTGGTGAACACGCTCGGCAAGATGCCCAAGGTCCTGTTCGCCGAGTTCGAGGGCAAGCACTTGGGCGAGGCGCTCGCGGGCGACGTCAAGTACC
>DASSUY010000039.1:0-2814 GCA_035706525.1 Steroidobacteraceae bacterium | reverse complement strand
CGGCGCCCGAGGCGGTACGCCCGCGTGATCTTCGGCATCGGCACGGACCTCGTGAAGGTCGAGCGCATCGAGGCGACGTGGCGCCGCTTCGGGGAGCATTTCGCCGAGCGCCTGCTGATGCCGGAGGAGCGCGCCCTGTTTGACCCCCGCCGCCGCGCGGTGCGCTTCCTCGCGATGCGCTTCGCCGCCAAGGAAGCGATCTCCAAGGCGCTCGGCACCGGGTTCCGGCACGGCGTCTGGATCCGGGACTTCGGCTTCAAGGCAAACGCCTGGGGCCGGCCCGAGGTGATCTTCTCCCCGCGCGGCCGGGCGGTGGCGGACCGGCTCGGCGCCGGCGAAGGGCACGTGAGCCTCACCGACGAAGCGGGGCTCGTCCTGGCGGTCGCCGTCCTCATGAGGAAGCCGTGACCGCCGACTGCCTCGTCTTCGACATCGAGACCGTGCCCGATGCCGAGCTCGGGCGGCGGCTCGGCTTCGAGGGCGACGACATCGCGGTCGCGACCCGCATGCTGGCGGCGCGCGAGGAGGAGACGGGCTCCTCCTTCCTGCCGATCGAGCAGCACCGCGTGGTCGCGATCTCGAGCGTGCTGCGAAGCGGCGAGCAGTTCCAGGTGTGGAGCCTCGGCGCCGTCGGGGACGCGGAGGACGACCTCATCCGCCGCTTCTTCGCGGGCATCGAGAAGCTCCGGCCGACGCTCGTCTCCTGGAACGGCTCGGGCTTCGACCTGCCCGTGCTGCACTACCGCATGCTGAAGCACGGCATCGCGGCGCCGACCTACTGGGACGCGGGCGAGTTCGACCGCGACTTCAAGTGGAACAACTACCTGAACCGCTACCACGCGCGCCACCTCGACCTCATGGACGTGATCGCGGCCTACCAGGCGCGCGCGCGGGCGAGCCTCGAGAACCTCTCGCTGCTGCTCGGGCTTCCCGGCAAGCTCGGCATGGGCGGTGAGCAGGTGTTCGACTACTGGAAAGCCGGGCGGATCGCCGACATCCGGGCGTACTGCGAGACGGACGTCTTCAACACGTATCTGGTGTGGCTGCGTTTCCAGCTCGTGCGCGGCCACCTGACTCCGGCCTCGCATGCGTCGGAAGTGGCTCGCGCGCGCGAATGGCTCGCCGCGCGGTCGGAACCGCACTGGCGCGAATACGCCGCGGCCTGGTCCGGCGCTTGAAGCCCGACGCCCCGCTCGAGACCGCCGAGATCGAGTCGCTGGACCACGAGGGGCGCGGCGTCGCCCACGTCGGGGGCAAGGTCGTCTTCGTGGACGGAGCGCTGCCCGGCGAATCGGTCAGCTTCCGGCGACTGCGGCGCCGGCGCCGGCACGACGAGGCCGCGATCGTGGAAGTCCACCGGCCGTCTCCCGACCGGGTCGCCCCGCGCTGCGCGCATTTCGGTGTCTGCGGCGGCTGCGCGCTGCAGCACCTCTCGCACGGGGCGCAGCTCGCGGCAAAGGGGCGGATCGTCGCAGAAGCGCTCGAGCGGATCGGGCGCGTGACGCCGGAGCGCTGGCTGGAACCGCTCGCCGGGCCGACCTGGGCCTACCGGCGGCGCGCACGGCTCGGCTGCAAGTTCGTCGACAAGAAGGGCCGGGTGTTCGTCGGCTTCCGCGAGCGCGGCAGCCCGCTGCTCGCGGAACTCGCGGCCTGCGAGGTGCTCTCGCCGCCCGTCGGCGGGATCGTCGCCGAGCTCGCGGCGCTCGTCGCCGGGCTCGGCATCCGTCGCCGCGTCGCGCAGATCGAGGTGGCCGTCGGCGACGAGGCGACGGCCCTCGTGCTGCGCGTGCTGGAGGACCCGTCCGCGGGGGACCTCGAGCGCCTGCGCGAGTTCGAGCTTCGCCACGGCGTCGTCCTCTACCTGCAGCGCGGCGGCCTCGACACGGTGCGGCCGCTCTCGCCGCCGGCGCCGGCACTCCGCTACGCGCTCGCGGGGCTGCCGGCCGGCATCGGATTCGCGCCCACCGACTTCGTGCAGGTGAACGGGGCGCTCAACCGCGCCATGGTGGAGCGCGCGGCGCGCCTGCTCGCGCCCGGGCGGGAGGACCGCGTGCTGGACCTCTTCTGCGGACTCGGCAACTTCAGCCTCCCGCTCGCGCTTCGGGCCGGCCGCGTCACCGGCGTCGAGGGCGACGCCCCGCTCGTCGCCCGCGCGCGGGACAACGCGGCGCGAAACGGCATCACGAACGTGGAATTCCACGTGGCGGACCTCGCGGCGGCGGCCCAGGAAGGCGCCTGGGCGGCCGCCGCGTACGACCTCGTGCTGCTCGACCCGCCGCGGGCCGGCGCGCGCGAGATCCTGCCGGTCGCGGTGGCCTCCCGGCCGCGGCGGATCGTGTACGTCTCCTGCCACCCCGGAAGCTTCGCGCGCGATGCGGGCATACTGTGCCACGAACTGGGCTACGGCCTCGCGGCCGCCGGCATCATGGACATGTTCCCGCACACCGCCCACGTCGAGTCCATCGCGCTCTTCGAGGCGAAGGCATGACGCTCGGCCCCGTCATGGTCGACCTCGCAGGCATCGCGGTCGAACCCGCGGAGCGGGAGATGCTCGCGCATCCCCACGTCGGCAGCGTGATCCTGTTCACGCGCAATTACGAAAGCCCCGAGCAGCTTCGCCGGCTCGTCGCCGACATCCATGCCGTGCGCTCGCCGCCGCTGCTCGTCGCGGTCGACCAGGAAGGCGGCCGGGTGCAACGCTTCCGCGAAGGCTTCACGCGGCTGCCCCCGCTGGCGCGTATCGGCGAGCTGTACGAGCGCGACCGCGCTGCAGCTTTGGCGATGGCGGAAATGCACGCCTGGGTGATGGCGAGC
>DASSUY010000038.1:0-8948 GCA_035706525.1 Steroidobacteraceae bacterium | reverse complement strand
CCGCTCGGGCACGCGATCGCGCAGCTGCACGGCATTTACATCGTCGCGCAGTCGGCGGAAGGCATGGTGCTCGTCGACATGCACGCGGCGCACGAGCGGATCGTCTACGAGCGGCTGAAGGCGGCGCTGGACACCGGCCGGGGCCCGCGACAGGCGCTGCTGGTGCCGGCGCTGCTGCAGGCGACGGAGGCGGAGGTGGCGCTCGCGGAGCAGCACGCGGCGGAGCTCGCCGCGGTCGGCTTCGCGGTGGACCGCGCGGGGCCCGCGACGCTCGCGGTGCGCGAGGTCCCCGCCGCGCTCGCGGGCGAGGACGTCGCCGCCATCCTCCGCGACGCGCTCGCCGACCTCGGCGCCGGCGGCACGGCGCACCGGATCGACGGGAGCCAGAACGAGCTGCTCGCGAACATCGCCTGCCGCAGCGCCGTGCGCGCGAACCGCGTGCTGAGCGTCCCGGAGATGGATGCGCTCCTGCGCGACATGGAGCGCACGGAGCGCTCCGGGCAGTGCAGCCACGGACGGCCGACCTGGACGCGCCTCACGCTCGCCGAGCTCGACCGGATCTTCCTGCGCGGACGTTGATGCCCCGGCCGCCCGCGATCCTGCTGATGGGCCCGACCGGCGCCGGCAAGACCGCGCTGGCCGCGGAGCTCGCCGCGCGGTTTACGCTCGACATCGTGAGCGTCGATGCGGCCATGGTGTTCCGCGGCATGGACATCGGGACGGCGAAGCCGGACGTCGCCCTGCTGCGGCGCGCGCCGCACCGGCTCATCGACCTGATCGAGCCGGACGAAAGCTACTCCGCCGCGCGCTTCCTCGCCGACGCCGGCGCCGCGATGCGGGAGATCGAGGCCGCGGGCCGCACGCCGCTGCTCGTCGGCGGGACCATGCTCTATTTCCGCGCCCTGCAATCAGGACTCGCGCGCCTGCCGGCCGCGGATCCCGGGCTGCGCAGGCGCATCGAGGAACGGGCGGAAGCCGAGGGCTGGCCCGCGCTGCACGCCGAGCTCGCGCGGAAGGACCCGGGAGCGGCCTTGCGCATCCGGCCGAACGACCGCCAGCGCATACAGCGCGCGCTCGAAGTCATCGAGCGCAGCGGCCGCACGCTCTCCGAGCAGCAGGCCGAGGACCTTCGCGGCGCGTCGGCAGCCGCCGACCTCAAGCTCGTGCTCGCGCCCGCGGACCGTGCAGCGCTCGCGGCACGGCTCGAGCGGCGATTCGGGGACATGCTCCGCGACGGCCTGCTCGAAGAGGTGCGGCGGCTCCGGGCGCGCGGCGACCTGCATGCGCGGCTGCCCGCGATGCGCCTCATCGGCTACCGGCAGCTCTGGCAGCACCTCGAAGGCGAGATTCCGCTGCCGGAGGCGGTCGAGAGGGCGGTGGTCGCGACCCGTCAGCTGGCGCGCCGGCAGCTGACCTGGCTGCGGGCCGAGCCGGGGGCGGAATGGTTCGACGCATTCGACCCGAATACCCCTGAACGTATTGCCGCGCGTGTTGCCGAATGGCTGCGCCTCCGGCAATGACACCCGCCGGGGAGGTGCTAGACTCCGGCCATTCGGGCGACGCCGGAAGGCGTTCGATTGGAGCCCGGACAGGTCCGAAATCGAGCCGCCGGACTGCCCTAGAGCGGCATGAAAGTGCTAGAAAAAACAAGGAGATACCATGGCCAGAGGTCAATCACTCCAGGATCCATTCCTGAATGCGCTGCGCAAGGAACGCGTGCCGGTCTCGATCTATCTGGTCAACGGCATCAAGCTCCAGGGTCAGGTCGACTCGTTCGACCAATTCGTCGTGCTGCTCAAGAATTCGGTGAGCCAGATGGTCTACAAGCACGCCATCTCGACCGTCGTGCCCGCGCGCAATGTGCGCCTGCCGACGTCGGAAGGCGCCGACGAGGAAGCAGCCGTACCGGCGGAGACCGCTTGACCCGGGGGCCGGCAGGACACCTTGTTCGAGCGGCCTGAGCGCGGAGAGCGCGCGGTCCTCGTCCGCATCGGGCTCGGCCATCCGCCGGACGCCGAGGAACTCGGCGAATTCGACGCCCTCGCGCGCTCCGCGGGCGCGATCCCGGTCGCGACGATCGTCGGCAGCCGCCGGAGCCCGGAGCCTCGCTATTTCGTCGGCAGCGGCAAGGCGGACGAGATCCGCGACCGCGTGGCGGCCGAGGACGCGGACCTCGTGCTCGTCGACCACGAGCTCTCGCCGTCGCAGGAGCGCAACCTCGAGAAGCACGTGGGTCGCCGGGTGCTCGACCGCGCCGGGCTCATCCTCGACATCTTCGCGAGCCGCGCGCGCAGCGCCGAGGGCAAGCTCGAGGTCGAGCTCGCGCAGCTGCGGCACCTGTCGACGCGGCTCGTGCGCGGATGGACCCACCTCGAGCGCCAGAAGGGCGGCATCGGGCTCCGCGGCCCGGGCGAGACGCAGCTGGAGACCGACCGGCGCCTGATCGGCAAGCGGATACGGACCCTCACCGCCAAGCTCGAGAAGCTCGCGCAGCGGCGCGACACCGGCCGCCAGGTGCGCAAGCGCGTGCCGGTGCCGGGGCTCGCGCTGATCGGCTACACGAACGCCGGCAAGTCGACGCTGTTCCGCGCGCTCACGGGCGCGGACGCCTACGTCGCCGACCAGCTGTTCGCGACGCTGGACCCGACCGTGCGCCGCCTGAAGCTCCCGCATACGCCGGACCTCGTCGTCGCGGATACCGTGGGATTCGTGCGTGACCTGCCGCACGAGCTCGTCGCGGCGTTCCGCTCGACGCTGATGGAGGCGCGCGAGGCGGACCTCCTGCTGCACGTCGTCGATGCCGCGGACCCGGAGCGCGAGCAGCGCATCGCGCAGGTGGACGAGCTCATCGCCGGCATCGGGGCGGGGGAGATCCCGCAGCTTCGGGTCTACAACAAGGTCGACCGCCTCGGCCGGCGGCCGGAGCTCGTGCGCGACGCGGCCGGGCGTCCTTCGGCCGTATGGCTGTCGGCCGCGACCGGCGCGGGCCTTGCGCTCCTGCGCGAGGCGCTGCAGGAGATCTTCGGGCAGGCGGCGATGCGATACGTCGTGACGCTGCCGCCGGAGCACGGCCGGTTGCGCGCGAAGCTGTACGCGACAGAGATCGTCCGCGCCGAGGAGACGCTGCCGGACGGCGGCGCGCGGCTCGCGGTCGAGACCTCGCACCGGCAGCTCGAGAACCTGTGCCGGGAGGCGGGCATCGACTTCGCGCAGGCGGTCTCGCCTTGTTTGCCCGCCGCCGGATTCGTAGAATTCCCGCGCGATACCGCGAGTTCCGCGGCCTGAACCCCCGAGCACCGGCGAGCCCCGATCGATGGCCTGGAACGACCCCGGCAAGAACGAGAATCCCTGGCAGCGGCGCCCCGAAAAGGGCCCGCCGGACCTCGACGAGCTCCTCCGGCGCCTGCAGCGGAAGCTCCGCGGCCTGATCGGCGGCGGCGGCGCGGGCGGCGGCTCCCCGGGCCCGGCGGCGCGCGCGATCGGCTGGGGCTCGCTGTTCGCCGGCGCCGTTGCGCTCTGGGTCGTGTTCGGCAGCTTCTACCTGAACGCGGCCGCGGAGCGCTCGGTGATCACGCGCTTCGGCAAGTACGTCAAGACGACGGCGGGCGGCTTCAACGCGCGCCTGCCGTGGCCGATCGACCGGCGCACGGTCGTGAACGTCACCGAGTTCCGGAGCTTCACTGACCGCACCCGCATGCTCACGCAGGACGAGGCGCTCGTCGACATCAACCTCGCGGTCCAGTACCGCCGCGCCGACCCCGTGAAGTTCGCGTTCAACGTGCGGGACCCGGAGGAGACGCTCGGCGAGGTCAGCGAGAGCGCGATCCGCGAGGTCATCGGCCAGAGCCGCCTCGACTTCGTGCTGGAGAAGGGCCGCCAGGAAATCGGGGCCAAGACGAAGGACCTCGTCCAGCGCACGATCAGCGCCTACAACACGGGCCTCGAGGTCATCAGCGTGAACCTCCAGGACGTGAGCGTCCCCGAGCAGGTGGGGCCGGCGCAGAAGGACGCGATCAAGGCGCGCGAGGACAAGGAGCGCGCGACGCTCTCGGCCGAGACCTACGCCAACGACATCGTGCCGAAGGCGCGCGGCGCCGCGGTCAGCGTCGTCGAGGGCGCGCGCGCCTACCGCAGCCGCGTGATCGCGGACGCGGAGGGCGAGACGAAGCGCTTCCTGTCGCTGGCGGCGGAATACCAGCGCGCGCCCGCCGTCACGCGGGAGCGCCTCTACCTCGAGACGATGGAGCAGGTCCTCGGCGGAGCGACAAAGGTGCTCGTGGACGTCGACGGCACCGGCAACATGGTCTACCTGCCGCTCGACAAGCTGCTCGAGCAGCACCGGGGCGGCGCGCGCGCGGCCGAGGCGCCGCCCCCGCGCAGCGACGACGACATGGGCGCCGAGGCCGTCGACCCGCGCGCCCGGCAGGAGCGCTGAGATGAACCGCCTCGCGTTCCAGTCCGCCGTCGGCCTGCTGCTCGCGATCTGGCTCGCGAGCGCGGCGATGTTCCAGGTCAAGGAGACCGAGCTCGCGATCAAGTTCCGCCTGAAGAAGATCGTCGCCACCGACTACGAGCCGGGGCTGCACTTCATGGTGCCGCTGCTCGAGTCGGTGCAGAAGTTCGACCGGCGCGTGCTGACGCGGAACTACCCGGCCGAGCAGTTCCTGACGAGCGAAGGCAAGATCCTGAACGTCGACTTCTACGTGAAGTGGCGCATCTCGGACGTCGAGGGCTACTACCTCGCGACCAACGGCGACGAGGAGGCCGCCGCCAGCCGCCTCGCCGAGATCGTGAAGGACGGCCTGAAGGGCGTCATCGCCAAGCGGACGATCCAGCAGGTCGTGGCCGCCGAGCGCTCGGAGTTCATCGGGGACATCCTGAAGTTCGCCGGCCGCTCGGTGCAGCAGCTCGGCCTGACGCTCGTCGACGTGCGGGTGAAGCGCATCGACCTGCCGGAGGAGGTCTCCGAGTCGGTGTACAACCGCATGCGGCAGAACTTCGCGCGACAGGCCTCGCAGCTTCGCGCCGAGGGCGACGAGCAGGCGCAGCAGATCCGCGCCGAGGCCGAGCGCGAGCGCGTCGAGGTGCTCGCCATGGGCAACCGCGACGCCGAGGTGATCCGCGGCGAGGGCGACGCGAAGGCGGCCGCGATCTACGCGGCGGCCTACCAGCGCTACCCGGACTTCTACTCGCTGCACCGCAGCCTCGAGGCCTACCGCAACTCGGTCGGCAAGCAGGGCGACATCCTCGTGATCTCGCCGAAAGGCGAGTTCTTCAAGTACCTGAAGCAGCCGGGCCGCTGACGGGAGGAACCCGATGTCCATCGCATGGCCCGACCTCGCGGCCGCGCTCGGGCTGATGCTCGTGCTCGAAGGCATCCTGCCGTTCCTGAGCCCGCCCGGCTTCCGCCGCGCCTGCGCCTCGCTCGGGTCGATGGACGACCGGAAGATCCGCCTCGCCGGCGCGGCCGGCATGGCCGCGGGCGTCGCCGTGCTGTTCCTGGCGCGGGGCTAGGGCGATGGGCCGCTTCGTCGTCGTCGTGGGCGCCCAGTGGGGCGACGAGGGGAAGGGCAAGGTCGTCGACCTGCTGACCGAGCGTGTCTCCGGCGTCGCCCGCTTCCAGGGCGGGCACAACGCGGGCCACACCCTCGTGATCGGCGGCGAGAAGACGGTGCTGTCGCTGATTCCCTCCGGCGTGCTGCGCGAGGGCGTGCGCTGCTTCATCGGCAACGGCGTCGTGGTGTCGCTGGACGCGCTGCTCTCCGAGGCGGACATGCTCGCCTCGCGCGGCGTGCCCGCGCTCGAGCGGCTCGCAGTGAGCCCGCAATGCCCGCTGATCCTGCCTTCGCACGCCCTGATCGACCGCGCCCGCGAGCGCGCGAGCGGCGAGCGCAAGATCGGCACGACCGGCCGGGGCGTCGGCCCCGCCTACGAGGACAAGATCGCGCGGCACGCTGTACGGGTCGGCGACCTCGCGGATCCGCGGCACTTCGAGTCGCGCCTGCGCGAGCTGCTCGACTTCCACAACTTCCTGCTCGAGAAGCGGCACGGCGAGCGCGCGGTGGACCCGGCGCAGGTCCGGGATGCCTGCCTCGCCCAGGGCGAGCGCATCCGCGGCATCGTCGCCGACGTGGCGGCCGAGCTGCATGCGCTGCGCGGCCGCGGCGCGAACGTGCTCTTCGAGGGCGCGCAGGGGGCGATGCTGGACGTCGACCACGGGACGTTCCCGTTCGTGACCTCGTCCAACACGGTCGCCGGCTACGCCGCGGTGGGCACGGGCCTCGGGCCGCGCGACATCGACGAGGTGCTCGGCATCGTGAAGGCCTACACGACGCGGGTCGGCTCCGGCCCGTTCCCGACCGAGCTCGGCGACGACGTCGGGCGCCAACTCGCGAAGGTCGGCCAGGAATTCGGCGCCGTGACCGGGAGGCCGCGACGCACCGGCTGGTTCGACGCGGTGGCGCTGCGCCGCTCCATCCTGAACAACGGCATCAGCGGCCTCTGCGTGACCAAGCTCGACGTGCTCGACGGCCTGCCGGAAGTGAAGTACTGCGCGGCCTACGAGGCGGACGGCACGCCGCGTTACGAGACGATGCCGGGCTGGAAGGATCGCACGGCCGGACTGCGAACCCTGGACGCGCTGCCGCGGGCCGCGCGCGACTACCTCGGGCGCCTCGAGGAAGCCTGCGGCGTCCCCGTGACGATGATCTCGACGGGCGCCGAACGCGACGAGATGATCGTCACGCGCCATCCCTTCGGCTGAGCGGTGGGAGTGCGCTGATCGGTTGACGGGCCGGGCGCCGACAGACCGCTTCACCGCCACGCTGTCGTACTCGGGGCCTCATCCCATTGGAGGCCCACCATGGCCCGGAAGTACGGCAAGAAAGCCCAACGCAAGGTCAAGCGCGCGATGCGCGAGCGCAAGCGCGGGACGCTCCGAAGCGGCCGCTCGGGCAAGAAGGTGACGAGCCGCAAGCAGGCGATCGCGATCGGGCTGTCCGAGGCGCGGCGTTCGGGCGCGAAAGTCCCGAAGCGGAAGACCGGCGGCCGGAAGAAGGGCGGCGGCAGCCGGCGCAGCAGCGGCCGCAGGCGCAGCAGCAGCCGACGCGGTTCACGTTCCGGGCGTCGTTGATGGCCAGGGCCCGCGCGCGGGCGCGGAAGCCGCGCGCCGGCGTCGCGCGCGCCGTCGCGCGCCAGCGCGCAGTCCAGAACCAGGTCGCGCGCGCCGACCGCGCCCATCCGCGCAAGCCGCCGAAGCGGCCCGTGCAGGCCGGCGCGCGGCGCTACCCCGTGCCGCCCATGCCGCGCCAGCACGAGGCGAAGCCAGGGTCAGAAAAGGCGATCGTGCCCGCGCCGATGTACGAGGCGCCGTTCTACGCCGGTTCCGGGAAGCTCGAGGGGCTCGCCGCGCTGATCACGGGCGCGGACTCCGGCATCGGCCGCGCGGTCGCGGTGCTGTTCGCGCGCGAGGGCGCGGACGTCGCCATCCAGTACCTCTGCGAGCACGCGGATGCGGAGGAGACACGCGCGGCGGTGGAGGCGGAGGGCCGCCGCGCGTTGCTCCTGCCCGGGGACGTCTCGCGGCGCGACTTCTGCGAGCACGCCGTGCGCGAGACCGTCGAGGCCTTCGGCCGGCTCGATGTGCTCGTGAACAACGCCGCCTTCCAGGTGCACGTGCCGCGCATCGAGGACCTCACGGAAGAGCATTTCGACCTGACGCTCAGGACCAACCTGTACGGCTGCTTCTTCATGACGCAGGCGTCCGTGCCGCGGATGAAGGCGGGCGCGAGCATCGTGAATTCCGGCTCGGTGACCGGAATCTTCGGCAGCGGCGGCCTGCTCGACTACGCGATGACGAAAGGCGGCATCCACGCCTTCACGCGGTCGATGGCGGCGCACCTGCTGCCGCGCGGGATCCGGGTGAACGCCGTGGCGCCCGGGCCGGTGTGGACGCCGCTCAACCCGTCCGACAGGAAGGCCGCGGACATCGTGAAGTTCGGGGAATCGGCACCGATGAAGCGCCCCGCCCAGCCCGAGGAGATCGCGCCGGCGTACGTCTACCTGGCGTCCCGCCAGTGCTCGGGCTACGTCAGCGGCGAGATCCTGCCGGTCGTCGGCGGCTACAGCGGCGGCTGGTGAGCCGCAGCGCCGCGAGCGCGGCCGCGGCTGGTGGAATTGGCGACCGGCGCGCGCCCGCGTGGTGTACAATCCGCGCACGAACAAGAAAGTGGTGCCCAGGAGAGGACTCGAACCTCCACGCCTCTCGGCACTAAGACCTGAACCTAGCGCGTCTACCAATTCCGCCACCTGGGCACAGGTTGCGTCCGGGGAACCCCGGCTGAGGGCGCGTCAATTTACGCAGGCCCCTGATTCATGTCAATTTCAACGAGTTTATGAGCCGTAAGCCCCGCTGGCACAAGGAAGATCCCCGCTTCCGCGAGGAATCCGCCCGTTACGCCAATCCCATCCCGAGCCGCGAGCACATCCGCCGGAAGCTCGCCGAGGCCGAGCGGCCGCTCGCCTTCGAGGCGCTCGCGCATCTCCTCGGCATCGACGAGGGCGGGCAGCGCGAGGCGCTCGCGAAGCGCCTCGCGGCCATGGCGCGCGAGGGCGAGTTGCTCGTCAACCGCGCGGACGAATACTGCCTGCTCGACCGCCTGCCGGTGGTCGTCGGCACGGTGAGCGGGCATCGCGACGGCTTCGGCTTCCTCGTGCCCGACGACGGGGGCGACGACCTGTTCCTGCCGTACCGGGAGATGCGGATGCTGTTCCACGGCGACCGCGCGGCGGGGCGCGTGACCGGCCGCGACGAGCGGGGCCGGCCGGAGGGCGCCATCGTCGAGGTGCTCGAGCGGCGCACGAAGCAGGTCGCCGGGCGTTTCTCGCTCGAGGGCGGCGTCGGCTTCGTGACGCCCGACAACCGGCGCATCAGCCAGCGCGTCGTGATC
>DASSUY010000037.1:0-3967 GCA_035706525.1 Steroidobacteraceae bacterium | reverse complement strand
ACCGTCAGCGACGGATACACGCCGGTCGTGTTGGCGGTGAGGTCGGCGAGGTACTCGCCGTAGGTGTCCTCGATCCAGTCGCGGTCGGACTTCGAGCTGCGCGCTTCGCGGATGGTGATGGGCATTCCAGGTCCCGGAAAGGGAACGGCCGGGGGAATTCGCGGGTTCTCCGCGCCTTCCGCCCGGCCGTTCAGGCCAGCTTACGTCAATCGCTTACTGCGACGGAGGCGTGGCTTCCTTCGCGGCGTCGGCAGCGGCGTCCGCAGCGTCCGCAGCGGCGCCGGCGGCGTCGGCAGCGGCATCGCCCGCGGCAGCAGCGGCATCACCCGCAGCGGCAGCAGCGTCGGTCGCGGCGTCAGCCGTCGCGTCGCCGGCGGCAGCAGCAGCATCGGCGGCCGAGTCAGCGGCTTCCGAGGCGGCGGCAGCGGCGTCGTTCGCGGCAGCAGCGGCGTCGTCCTTCTTGGCGCCACAGGCGCCCAGCACGAGGGCAACCGCAATGGCGCCCCAGATCTTTGCATTCATCGTCAGTTACCCCAGTACGTCAGTGAGAGTTGGTTGAAGTCGCGCGTCGGGACGGCTCGATTCATGGCTTTGCCGCACAAACGCGTGCGAGGATCTTAGCGTTTATGCAGGGCGGGCGAAAGGTCGCCAATTTGCGACAATCGCGGCTGCAACAGGGCTTTCCGCCCGCGATTTCCGGGAGCGACGATGGCGAAAAGGACACTCGGCGAGCTCTACGGCGACCACCTGAAAGCCGTCTGCGCGCTCGCCGACAAGGCTTTGGCGGCGGGCGGTTACGACGGACTCATCACGTGCTCTGGAAGACAGGTCTACTACTACCTGGACGACAGCACCTACCCGTTCCGCCCCAATCCCCGGTACCGCTACTGGCTTCCGGATGCGACGCCGGACTGCTTCGTCGTCTACCGGCCGGGGCGCCGGCCAATGCTGGTCTTCAACCAGCCGGACGACTACTGGTTCCTGCCGCCCGAGGCGCCCGAGGGCTACTGGGTCGCCCATTTCGACGTCAAGGTCGTCCGCTCCCCGGCGGAGCTCGGGAAACTCGCCGGAAAGGCCCGTTGGGCGGTCCTGGGCGAGCCTGCGCCCGCGACGGAGGGCCTCGGCGACCATGACCCGCCGGCGGTCACGGGACCGCTGGATTACGCCCGTGCGGTCAAGTCGCCCTACGAGGTCGAATGCATGGCCCTCGCGACGGCGGCGGGCGTCAGGGCCCACCGGGCGGCCGAGGCGGCCTTCCGGAGCGGCGCCTCGGAATACGAGGTCCACCTCGCCTACTGCCGGGCGGCCGGCGCGCGCGAGGAGGAGCTGCCCTACAACAACATCATCGCCTTCGACCGCCACGCGGCCGTGCTGCACTACCAGGTCCTCGACCGCGCGCGGCCGGCGGGCGTCAGGTCCTTCCTGATCGACGCGGGCGCGCAGCACGCGGGCTACGCCTGCGACATAACGCGGACCTACGCCGCGGAGGACGGCGAGTTCCTCGACCTCATCCGCTCGGTGGACTCGGTGCAGCAGAAGCTCGCGGACCGCGTGCGGCCGGGCGTCGACTACCGCGACATCCACCTGGAGGCGCACCGCTCGCTCGCGGGCGTGCTCGTCCGGCACGGCATCGTTGCGGGCTCGCCGGAGGCGGCGGTCGAGAGCGGCGTCACCTCGGTCTTTTTCCCGCACGGCATCGGCCACCTGCTCGGGCTCATGGTGCACGACGCGGCGGGCTTCGCCGCGGGACCCGACGGCGGCACGCGCGCGAAGCCCGCGGGCCACCCGTACCTGCGCCTGACGCGCGACCTCGAGCCCGGGTTCGCGGTCACGATCGAGCCGGGAATCTATTTCATCGACTCGCTGCTCGAGGCGGCCCGCGCCGACGGGCGCGGGCGCGCGATCGACTGGAAGCGCGTGGAGGCGCTTCGGCCCCACGGCGGCATCCGCATCGAGGACAACGTCGTCGCGCAGGACGGCGCGCCGCGCAACCTCACGCGCGAGGCGTTCGACGCGTAGGAAAGGGGGACGCTCGCCCTTTCCGCGCGGGAAAGGTGAGCGTCCCCTTTTCTTCAGCGCTGGCGCAGGAGGTCGCGGATCTCGGTGAGCAGCACGACGTCGGCGGGCGGCGGGGGCGGCGCCGCGGCGGGCGCGGGCTTCTTCAGCCGGTTGATGGCCTTCAGCGCCATGAAGATCGCGGCGGCGATGATGAGGAAGTCGACCAAAGCCTGGATGAACGCGCCGTAGCCGATCGTCACGGGCTCGCCCGTCGCGGCGTTCGTGCCGAGCGTCAGCGCGAGGCTCGAGAAGTCGACCCCGCCGATGACCCAGCCGAGCGCCGGCATGACGATGGCGTCCACGAAGGCCGACACGATCTTGCCGAAGGCGGCGCCGATCACGATGCCGACGGCCATGTCGAGCACGTTGCCCTTCATCGCGAACTCTTTGAATTCCGAAACGAGGCTCATGAGCATTCTCCCGGCTTTGCGCCGGGCCCGGGCGGCCCGTTCCGGGGCCGCCACGGCCCGGCTGATGCGGGCCAATGTACGAGAACTGCCGGGACCGCGCACAGCCGGGGCGAAAAAAAAGGCCGGGGATGTCCCCGGCCTCGGTGATCGACATGGAAATCGGCGAATTCTCAGGCGGCGGCCTTCCTGCGCTTCTTCGGCGCGGCCTCGCCCTTGTCGGCCTTCGCGGCCTTCTTCGCGGGGGCCTTCTCCTTCTTCGGGGCGGCCTCCTTCTTCTTGCGGCCCCTGGACGGCTCGTCGCCCGCGGGCGCCGGGGCCGGGGCCTCGCCCTCGACCAGCTGCATGAGCGCCATCGGCGCGGCGTCGCCCGGGCGCGGGCCCATCTTCAGGATCCGCGTGTAGCCGCCCGCGCGGCTGCGGTAACGCGGGCCGATGTCCTCGAACAGCTTCGCGACGAGCGCGTCGTCGCGCAGCGTCGTCCAGGCGCGGCGGCGGCCCGGCTGCGAGTCGGTCTTGCCGAGCGTGATGAGCGGCTCGACGACGCGGCGCAGCTCCTTGGCCTTCGGCACGGTGGTGCGGATCGTCTCCGCGCGGATGAGGGCGGCGCACATGTTGCGCATCAGCGCCTTGCGATGGCTGCTGTTGCGCGAGAGTTGCCGACCCGAAAGCTGGTGTCGCATGTCAGTCCGTCCCGTTCACGAGGCTCAGGCCGAGCGCAGCTCGTCGTCGCGCCGCAGCGAGGCCGGCGGCCAGCCCTCGATGCGCATGCCGAGCGTGAGGCCGTGGCTCTCGAGCACTTCCTTGATCTCGGTGAGCGACTTCTTGCCGAGGTTCGGCGTGCGAAGCAGCTCGACCTCCGTGCGCTGCACGAGGTCGCCGATGTAGTGGATGTTCTCCGCCTTGAGGCAGTTGGCGCTCCTGACGGTGAGCTCGAGCTCGTCGACCGGGCGCAGCAGGATCGGGTCCGGCAGCGGGCCCGCCTCGCGCGAGGGCGACTCGCCCTGGCCCTCGAGGTCGACGAACACCGTGAGCTGCTCCTTCAGGATGCCGCCCGCGCGGCGGATGGCCTCGTCGGCGTTGATCGTGCCGTTCGTCTCGATGTCGATGATCAGCTTGTCGAGGTCGGTGCGCTGCTCGACGCGGGCCGACTCGATGCCGTAGGTCACGCGGCGCACCGGCGAGAACGAGGCGTCGAGCTGCAGGCGGCCGATCGGGCGGCTCTGCTCCTCGAACTCGAGGCGCTGGACCGCCGGCCGGTAGCCGCGGCCGCGCTCGATCTTCAGCGTCATCGCGAGCTCGACCGGCTTGTTCAGGTTCGCGATCACGAGCTCGGGGTTCACGATCGTGACGTCGTGGTCGAGCTGGATGTCGCCCGCAGTGACCGGCCCCGGGCCCTTCTTGACGAGGCGCAGCTCGACCGAGTCGCGCGTGTGCATCTCGATCGCGACCGACTTGAGGTTCAGCAGGATGTCGACGACGTCCTCCTGGACGCCCTCGAT
>DASSUY010000036.1:0-4164 GCA_035706525.1 Steroidobacteraceae bacterium | reverse complement strand
GGCCTCGACCGAATGTACGGCGCGCGACGCCGCGGCATCGCGGCACACGAGCAGGATCGGCGGCAGGAAGGCGCCGCGTGCGCGGTCGCCGCCGGCGACTTCGAAGCGCGCGGGATCGCCGGCGACGCGTTCGGCCTCGCGCTCGAGCTCGGCGACGCGCGCGAGCACTTCCTCGCGCTGCCCGAGGCTCGCGAGCGGGCCCATGCCGACGCCGGGGGCGCGCGGGTCGCCGACGACGGTCCCGGCGAGCTTCGCCTGCAGGGCCTCGACGACCGCCGCGAGCCGCGCCCGCGGGACGATCGCCTTGCGGATCGCCGTGCACTTCTGGCCGGCCTTGACCGTCATCTCCCGCGCGACCTCCTGCACGAAGAGGTCGAACTCCGGCGTGCCCGGGGCCGCATCCGGGCCGAGGATGGAGGAATTGAGCGAGTCGGTCTCGGCAATGAAGCGCACGGACTGGCCGACGACGACCGGGTGCGTGCGGAGCTTCTGCGCGGTCGCCGCGGATCCCGTGAAGGACACGACGTCCTGGCAGCCGAGGTGGTCGAAGAGGTCGCCGAGGCCGCCGCAGACGAGCTGGATCGCGCCTTCCGGGAGGAACCCCGTCTCGACGATCCGGCGCACGACGCGCTCGGTCAGGTAGCTCGTGGCGGTCGCAGGCTTCACGATCGCGGGTACGCCCGCGAGCAGCGCCGGCGCGAGCTTCTCGAGCATGCCCCAGACCGGGAAGTTGAAGGCGTTGATGTGCACCGCGGCGCCCTCGAGCGGCACGCAGACGTGCTGGCCGACGAAGCTGCCGCCCTTCGACAGCGGCTCCAGCGCGCCGTCGAGGTAGACGCGGCTGTTGGGCAGTTCGCGCGAGCCCTTGCTTGCGAACACCAGCATCGTGCCGATGCCGCCGTCGATGTCGATCCAGGAGTCGGCCCTGGTCGCGCCGGTCGCGTGTGACAGCGCGTAGAACTCGGGCTTGAAGTCGAAGAGCTTCTTGCCGAGGGCGCGCAGCATCGAGGCGCGCTCGTGGAACGTCATCGCCCGCAGCGCAGGCCCGCCCACCGCCCGGGCGTGACGGAGCGCCGCCGCGAAATCGATGCCGGTGCTGTCCGCCTCGGCGACGGGCTCGCCGGTGCTCGCATCCCGCAGCACCGCCGCGCGACCCGTCCCGGCCCGCCACTGGCCGCCCACGTAGCTCTCAAGCTTCATCGTCGCCTCCTGCCCGCGCGCGCTCCGCCTGCCAGTCCGCGAGCCTCCTGCCTTCGTCGGCCAGCCTGACGAGGAGAGGCGCCGGCGTCCAGTACCGCTTGCCGTGCAGCTTCGCGCAGTCGCGGATCGAGGAGACGACGGCGTCGAGGCCGAGCGTGTCGGCGTAGAACATCGGCCCGCCGCGGTGCCGCGGAAAGCCGTAGCCGTTGCACCAGATGACGTCGATGTCGGCGGGGCTCGCCGCGATCCCCTCCTCCAGGATGCGGGCGCCCTCGTTGACGAGCGCAAGGATGCAGCGGCTCACGATCTCGCCCGGCTCGACCTCGCGCTGCTTCACGCCGAGCCGCTCGGCCTCCGCGCGGATCAGCTCCGGCACTTCCGGGTCCGGCCTGCGGTCGCTGCCCGGCTCGTAGAGGTAGAAGCCGCGGCCGGACTTCTGGCCGAAGCGGCCGAGCTCCGCGAGCAGGTCCGACACGCGGTAGAAGCGCGGGTCGTCGGGCTTGGCCGCCCATTCCTTGCGGACGTTGAAGCCGACGTCGAGGCCCGCGAGGTCGCCGACCGCGTTCGGCCCCATCGCCATGCCGAATTCGACGAGTGCCTTGTCCACGGCCTCCGGCCGCGCGCCCTCGAGCATCATGAGCTCCTTCTCGCGGCCGTAGGCGTAGAGCATGCGGTTGCCGACGAAGCCGAAGCCGTTGCCGACGCGCACGGGGATCTTGCCGATGCGCTTCGCCACCGCCTCCGCGGTCGCGAGCGCCTCGCGCGACGAGTCGCGCCCGCGCACGACCTCGACGAGGCGCATCACGTTCGCCGGGCTGAAGAAGTGCATGCCGACGACGTCCTCCGCGCGGCCGGCGGCGGCCGCGATCGCGTCGACGTCCAGCGTCGAGGTGTTCGTCGCGAGCACGGCGCCCGGCCTGCAGATCTGGCCGAGCCGCCCGAAGACCTCCCGCTTGACCGCGAGGTTCTCGAACACCGCCTCCACGACCAGGTCGGCCGAGCCCGCCGCGGCCAGCGTCAGCGAGCCCTGGATCCGGTCCCGCGCCGCGGCTGCCGCGGCCGCGTCGAGGCGGCCCTTGCGCTCGGCGGAATCGATCGCCGCGCGGGCCCGCCCGAGCCCGGCATCGAGCGCTTCCTGCCGTGCGTCGACGAGCGTGACGGCGATCCCGCCGGTCGCGAGGCTCACGGCGATGCCCGAGCCCATGGTGCCGGCGCCCAGCACGGCCGCCCGCGCGACGGGCCGCGCCAGGGCGGCGTCCGGCGCCGGCCGCCGCTCCGCGAAGAAGAGATGCCGGAACGCGCGCGACTCGTTCGATTCGAGGCATTCGAGGAAGAGCGCCCGCGCGCGCGCCTGGGCAGCCTCCGCGGGCAGCATCGCCGCCGCGGCGAGGGCCTCGACGATGCGCGGGGGCGCGGGCAGGCGCCGCGCGGCCGGCGGGAGCATGCGCAGGAACTCCTCGAACTGCGCCGGACGCGACGGCGGCACCGGCAGCTCGGACACGCGGCGCAGCGGCGCCTGCGCCGCAGCCAGCTCCCGCGCCCAGGCGACGGCGCCGGCTTCGAGGTCGCCGTCGACGCGCCGGTCGACGAGGCCGAGCCCGATCGCCTGGTCGATCCCGATCGGCTTGCCCGAGGCCATGAGCTCGAAGGCCGCCTGCCAGCCGGCGAGGCGCGGCAGGCGAACCGTGCCGCCGGCGCCGGGCAGGAGGCCGACGTTCACCTCCGGGAAACCGAACTGCAGGTCGCCCGCAGCGCAGCGGTAGTGGCAGGCGAGCGCCGTCTCCGCGCCCCCGCCGAGCGTCGCGCCCGAGAGCGCCGCGACGACGGGCTTGCCGCAGGCTTCCAGCCGCGACAGCACGGCCGGCAGGAAAGGCTCGCGGGGCGGCGCGTCGAACTCGCGAAGGTCCGCGCCCGCGACGAAGTTCCGGCCGGCGCCGATGAGCACGATCGCGCGCACGGCGGCGTCGGCGTCCAGCGCCTCGACCGCCTCGGCGAGCGCCGCGCGCACCGGCTGCGCGAGCGCGTTCACCGGCGGGTTGTCGAAGCGGAAGACCGCGACGTCCCCGTCGCGCCGGATCCCGGCGCCCGCGCTCACGTGATCCGCTCGAGCGCGAGCGCGATGCCCTGGCCGACGCCGATGCACATCGTGCAGAGCCCGCGCCGCGCGCCCCGGCGCTCGAGCTCGAGCGTCGCCGTCGCGGCGAGCCGCGCGCCGCTCATGCCGAGCGGGTGGCCGAGCGCGATCGCGCCGCCGTTCGGGTTCACGTGGGCCGCATCGTCGGGGAGCCCGAGGCGCCGCAGCACGGCGAGCGCCTGCGAGGCGTAGGCCTCGTTCAGCTCGATCACGTCGAAGTCGCCGATCGCGAGGCCGAGCCGCGCCATCAGCTTCTCGGACGCGGGCGCCGGGCCCATGCCCATGATGCGCGGATCCACGCCGGCGACGGCGGCGCCCAGCACGCGCGCGCGGGGCCGGAGCCCGTGGCGCGCCGCCGCGGCCTCGCTCGCGACGACGAGCGCGCAGGCGCCGTCGTTCACGCCGGAGGCGTTGCCCGCCGTGACCGTGCCGCCCTCGCGGAAGGGCGTGCCGAGCTTCGCGAGCGCCGCGAGGCTGGTCTCGCGCGGGTGTTCGTCATGGTCGACGATCGTGGGGTCGCCCTTCTTCGCGGGGATCGCGACCGGCACGATCTCCGCCGCCAGCCGGCCGTTCGCCTGCGCGGCGAGGGCCCGCTCCTGGCTCCTGAGCGCGAACGCGTCCTGGTCGGCGCGCGAGACCTTGAACTCCGCCGCGACGTTCTCGCCGGTCTCGGGCATTGAGTCGATGCCGTACTGGCGCTTCATGAGCGGATTGACGAAGCGCCAGCCGATCGTCGTGTCGAACATCTGCTGCGTGCGCGAGAACGCGGCATCGGGCTTCGAGAGCACGTAGGGGGCCCGGCTCATGCTCTCGGCGCCGCCGGCGACGAC
>DASSUY010000035.1:0-9902 GCA_035706525.1 Steroidobacteraceae bacterium | reverse complement strand
GAGCCGCCGGCCGTCGGGAGACCAGCGGGGGCTCGACTGGTTGCCGCTGCCTCCCGCGAGCGGCCGATGGTTTGCGCCGTCCCGGCCCACGAGCCAGATCGCGCCGCGGCGCGTGTCGGTCTTCACGTCGAAGGAGCGGCGGACGTAGGCGACCTGGCTGCCGTCGGGCGCGATGCGCGGGTCGCTCGCCCATTCGAGCGAGAAGATGTCCATCGGCGCGAGCGCCGGCTTCGCGGCGGCGAACGCGGCGGCCGGAAGGGCCGCGATCGCGGCGAACAACAGGGCGCAGGCACGGGGCGGCATCGCGGGCTCCTGGGTACGGGGCTGAGGGCGGTCATGCTACCCTAGCGCCCCATTTCCGGCACCGCCCGACGGGCACGCCATGCTCCAGACCATCCACGACAAGCTCAAGGGCATCTTCGCGGTCGCGATCCTCGTCGCGCTCGGCATCGTCTTCGTCTTCTGGGGCGTGAACTTCAGTTCCGACATCAGCGGGTTCACGAGGGCGAAGGGCATCGAGGTCAACGGCCGCGAGATCCCGGTGGAGGACGTGCGCCGCAACTACCAGGAACAGCTCTCGCGCATGCAGGCGGCCATGGGCGAGGCCGGCGTGCCGGAGGAGATGCGCGCGGCCCTGCAGCAGCGCGTGCTCGAGGACGCGGTGCGGCAGGAGCTCGTCCGGCAGCGGACCGCGAAGCTCGACTATGAGGCGAACGACGCTGAGGTCCTCGAGACGATCCGCGAAATCCCGGCCTTCCAGGTCGACGGGAAATTCTCGCCCGACGCCTATCACGCGGCCCTCGCCTCCATCGGCCTGAGCGCCGAGCGCTTCGAGGCGGACCAGCGCCAGTACGCCGTGGCGAGGCAGCTCGACCGCGGCCTCTTCAACTCGGCTTTCGTGCTGCCGCAGGAGCTCAAGCGGCAGGTCGCGCTCCGCGAGGAGAAGCGCAGCATCGCCTGGGTGACGCTGCCCGCGAAGGACTTCGAGGCCGCGGTCGCGGTCGACGAGGAGGCGGTCCGCAAGTACTACGAGGCGAACGAGTCGCGCTACATGACGGAGGAGTCGGCGGTCGTCGATTTCATCGAGCTGGACATCGACGCCTTCGCGGCGAAGGCCGACGTCACCGAAGAGGCCCTGCGCGCGTACTACGAGGAGAACAAGGCGCGCTACACCCAGCCTGGCCGGCGCCACGCGCGGCACATCCTGATCGCATCCGATGGCGACGGCAAGGCGGCGGAGGAGAAGGCGAAGAAGGCCTACGAGCGCGCCGTCGCCGGCGAGGACTTCGCGGCCCTGGCACGCGAGCTGTCCGACGACCCGGGCTCGAAGGAGGCGGGCGGCGACCTCGGCGATGCGCAGCGCGAGGACTTCGTCGCGCCCTTCGCGGACGCCGTGTGGAGCATGAAGCCCGGCGAGATCCGCGGTCCGGTCAAGACCGAGTTCGGCTGGCACGTGATCAAGCTCGAGGGCGTGACGCCCGAGACCACCCGGCCGTTCGAGGAAGTGCGTGCGGAGATCGAATCCGAATACCGGCATGCGCAGGTCGAGAAGGCCTTTGGCGACGCGCAGGAAGCGCTCGACACGGCGGCCTTCGAGGCGGGCGGCGACATCGGCGCGGTCGCGCAGAAGACCGGGCTTGCGCTCAAGCGCATCGAGCATTTCACGCGCAGCGGAAGCCCTGAGCTCGGCGCGACGCCGCAACTGACCCAGGCGGTGTTCTCCCCCGAAGTCCTCGCGGGGCGCGAGGTCCGCACGGTCGAACTCGAGCCCGGCAAGGTCGTCGCGCTCGCGGTAAAGAGCCATGCCACTTCGGTGGCGAAGCCCTTCGAGGAAGTCCGCGCCGAGGTGGCGGCGGCCTGGCGCCTGGAGGAGGCGGGGAAGCTCGCCGCGGCAAAGGCCTCCGAGGCAGCGGCGGCGCTCGGCAAGGGCGCCGCCTGGACGGCCACCGTCGCAGCCTGGAAGGGCGAGGGGGCGACCGTCGAGCCGAAGCCCGTCGGCCGTCACGACGAGTCCGTGCCGCCGGAAGTGCGCGAAGCGGCGTTCCGGGCGCCCGCGCCCGCGGGCAAGCCGCGTTACGGCACCGCCGCCCTTCCGAACGGGGACGTGGCGCTCTGGGCCGTGACGGCCGTCGCGCGGGGCGACCTCGCGGCAATGGCGGCGGAAGAGCGGCGGCGGGCGCAGGACGAGGCGCGCGAGCGGTCGGCGATGTCCGATGCCTCGGTCTACGTCACCTCCCTGCGCAAGAACGCGGAAGTCGACGTGAATCCGCAGGTGTTCGAGTAGGCGCTACTCCGGGAAGCTCATTCCCACGTGGGAGTAGCCCGCGTCGACGTAGACCGTCTCCCCGGTGATGCCGGCGGCGAGATCGGAACACAGGAAGGCCGCGGCGTTACCGACGTCCTCGATCGTCACGTTGCGCTTGAGCGGGGAAACCTGCTCGACGTGGTGCAGCATCTTCCGGAAGCCCGGGATGCCCGCCGCGGCCAGCGTCTTGATCGGCCCGGCCGAGATCGCGTTCGCGCGGATGTTCTTCGGCCCGAGGTCGGCCGCGAGGAAGCGCACGTTGGCCTCGAGGCTCGCCTTCGCCAGCCCCATGACGTTGTACGCCGGGATCGAGCGGACCGCGCCGAGGTAGGACAGCGTCAGGATCGCCCCTGCGCGGCCCGCCATCAGCGGCAGGCCGGCGCGCGCGAGCGCCGTGAGGCTGTAGCTCGACACGTCGTGGGCGACCGCGAAATTCTCGCGGGTCGTGGCCTCGACGAAGGACCCGGTCAGCGCCTCGCGGGGCGCGAAGGCGACGGAGTGCACGATCACGTCGAGCGCGCCCCAGGACTTCCCGAGCGCGTCGAAGGCCGCGGCGATCTCGGCGTCGATGCCGACGTCCATCGGCATCACGTGCGTCGAGCCCAGCTCCCCGGCGAGCTCGGCCACGCGGTCCTTGATGCGGTCGTTCTGGTAGGTGAACGCGAGCTCCGCGCCTTCGCGTGCCATGGCCTGCGAGATGCCCCAGGCGATGGAACGGTCGGTCGCGAGCCCCACGATCAGGGCTTTCTTGCCAGCCAGGAACCCCATGCCTTCCCTCCCGACGGTGTCAGCCGCCGACGCCCGAGCTTCCAGCCACCCGGATGGTGAGGGATTGCCCGGCACGCAGTGCGGTGCTGCGCCCCATGTTATTCCAGGACTGCAGGTCGCGGACGGTCACTTCGAACCGCCGCGCGATCGCGGAGAGCGTGTCGCCGCGGCGCACCTTGTAGCTCAGCTTGCCGTCCGTCGCGGCCGTGCGCTCGCCGGACTCCCCGACGGACGCGATGCCGGTCGCCTCGCCGGGGCCGCTGCCCGCCACCTGCAGGCGCTGCCCGGGCCGCAGGATGGCCTTGGTGGAGATGTGGTTCATCCGGGCGAGCGCGCCGACCGACATGCCGTAGCGGCGGGAGATGCTCCAGAGGGACTCGCCGGGCCGCACGCGGTGGATCCGGCGCTCGAGGTCGGCGCCCAGGCCCGCGCGCAGCTGCGAAACGTCGCCCGCGGGCACCCAGAGCGTGTCGCCCGCGCGAAGCTCGGACTGCGGCCCGTCGTTCATGCGGTCCAGGAAGGACGCCGGCACCTTGTACTGCCCGGCGATCGAGGCGAGCGACTCGCCGGCGGAGACGGTGCGCAACGCGAGGCGCGCGCGCGCGGGACCGTCGAGCGCCGCCAGCTTCTCCGCGAAGGCGTCGGCGACGACTTCGGGGACCAGCACGCGGTTCGGGCCTTCCGGGTCCGTGATCCAGCGGTTCCAGGCCGGGTTCAGGGCGTGAAGCTCCTCGGTGTCCACCCCTGCGAGCTCCGCCATCAACCGGAGGTCCACGGGACCGCCCGTGGGGACGATCCGGAAGTAGGGCGTGTCGGGGATCGGCGGGAGCTCGATGCCGTAGCGCGCGGGGTCGCGCACCATCATCGCGAGCGCGATCAGCTTCGGCACGTAGGCCCGCGTCTCCGCCGGCAGCGAGAGCGAGAAGAAATCCGTGCTGCGGTGGAGGGCGACGTTCCGGTTGATCGCCCGGCGCACATTGCCCGCGCCGTAGTTGTAGGCCGCGATCGCGAGGAACCAGTCGCCGTTGAACCGGTCTCGCAGCTGGGCCAGGTATTCCATCGCGGCGCGCGTCGACTCGAGCACGTCGCGCCGCTGGTCCTGCCAGTAATTGCGCCGGAGGCCGTAACGCTCGCCCGTCGGGGCGATGAACTGCCAGAGCCCCGAGGCGTGGGCACGCGAGTACGCAAAGGGATTGAAGGCGCTCTCCACCACGGGCAACAGCGCAAGGTCGCCCGGGAGGCCCCGCGCCTCCACTTCATTCGTGACGTGGTGCAGGTAGCGCTGCGCGCGCCCGAACACGCGCTCGACGTAGTCGGGGTTGCGTTGCAACCATTCGATCTCGCGCTGCACGCGGGCGTTGTGCACCTGGGGCAGCGACAGGTTGTTGCGGATGCGGTCGAGCACGTCGCCGTAGACGACGGCGGGCTCGAGGGGCTCGACCGTCGGCGCCTGCGCCTCGAGCTCCTCGGGCGGCGGTGCGGGGGCCGCGTCCTCGTCCGGGAAGGCGACCTCGGCGGCCGCCAGTTCCTCCGCGGTCTTCGTGGAGTCCGGCTCCGCATCCGGGGTCCTTGGGGCGCCGGCGCAGCCGGCAGCCAGCAGGGCGAGCGCGAGGAGCGGCGGCAGGCAGCGGGTCCGGGCGTCAGGCATCAGAAGGTATCCTTCCAGCGGCGGATTTCGGCGAAGACCTCGACCGGCGTGGGCAACGGCCTGCCGGCATGGCGCTCCGCCGATGATTTGACATCTTCATGCCTGGTCCGCAGAAAAGGATTGACGCGCTTCTCAAGCCCGATCGTCGAGGGCAGGGTCGGCAGCCCCTGGGCCCGGAGCCGCCCCGCCGTTTTGACATAGTCCATTATGGCCGAGTTGGCGGGCTCGACGCTCGCGGCGAAGCGCAGGTTGGCCTGCGTGTACTCGTGCCCGCAGTAGACGCGGGTCTCCTCGGGGAGTCCCGCGAGCGAATCCAGCGATGCCAGCATCTGCGCCGCAGTTCCTTCGAACAGGCGCCCGCAACCGGCGCTGAACAGCGTGTCGCCGCAGAAGACCGCCCCGTGACCGGCGAAGGCGATGTGGCCGGCCGTGTGCCCCGGCACGTCGAGCACCCGGAACTCGAGGCCGAGCTCCGGGATGCGCGCGAGGTCGCCTCCGGCGACCGGCTCGACGGGGAGCGAGCTCCTCTCGTGCGCCGGACCGATCGCGCGTGCACCGGTCTTCGCGACGAGCTCGCCGATGCCGCCGACGTGGTCGCGGTGATGGTGGGTCGCGAGGATCGCCGTGAGCGAGAAGCCGCCCGACTCGAGCGCCGCGAGGACGGGCGCGGCGTCGCCGGGGTCGACGACCGCGACTTTCCGCGGGTCGTGCGCCCCGCGGATCATCCAGATGTAGTTGTCCAGGAACGCCGCGATGGGCCGTACGTCCGGCATGGCCCAGTGTGCGTCATCGCGCCGGGGCCGGCCAACTGGCCCGGGCCGTCGGGCGGCAGTTATCCTTCGCGCATGGCCTCGCCATCGCCCAAGCTCGCAGACTGGCTCGCCGGGCCCCTCGGGAGCCTCCTGCTGCGCGAGGAGCGCGCTGCCGTCGCCGATTCGCTCGAGTGCGCGTTCGGGCTGCATTGCCTGCAGGTCGGCGACTGGGGCGGCGCGGACGCGTTCCTCGGCAGCGCGAGGACGCGCAGGTCCGCCCTCGTCGCGACGAGCCCCGTGCCGGGCGCCGCGCTCGTGGCCGACCCGGCCGCGCTGCCGCTGCAGTCCGACAGCGTCGACGTCATGCTGCTGCCGCATACGCTCGAGTTCGCGCCCGACCCGCACGAGGTCCTGCGCGAGGCGGCGCGCGTGCTGGCCGGGGAGGGCGAGCTCGTCATCGTGGGCTTCGAGCCGCTCGGCGGCTGGGCGCTGCGCAACGCCTTCACGCGCGGCGGCAGCCCGCCCGGGCTCGTGCGCACGATTTCCGCGGCGCGCCTCTCGGACTGGCTGAAGCTCGTCGGCTTCGAAGTCGGGCCGGCGGGCCGCTTCCTGTACGCGCCGCCGGTCGCGGGCCTCGCCGACGGCCGCCTGCGCCGCCTGTTCGAGGCGGCGGGCCGACGCGCGTGGCGGCGCTTCTCCGGCGCCTACCTGCTGCACGCGCGCAAGCGCGTGCTCACGATGACGCCGGTGAAGCTCAGGCAGCGCGTGCGCACCGCCGTCATCGGCGGGCTGGCCGAGCCTGCCGCGCGGCGCGCCTCTTGAGTCGCGTCGAGATCTACACCGACGGCGCCTGCCGCGGCAACCCGGGCGCCGGCGGATGGGGCGTCGTCCTGCGCTACCGCGGGCGCGAGCGCGAGCTGTTCGGCGGCGAGCCGCTGACGACCAACAACCGCATGGAGCTGACCGCGGCGATCCGCGGGCTCGAGGCGCTGCAGCGGCGCTGCAGGGTTTCGCTCTATACCGACTCGCAGTACCTGCGCGACGGCATCATGACCTGGATGCCGGACTGGAAGCGCCGCGACTGGAAGACCGCCGACCGCAAGCCCGTCAAGAACCGCGACCTGTGGGAGCGCCTCGATGCGCTGGCCTCGCAGCACGACGTGGAATGGCACTGGGTCCGCGGCCATGCCGGGCATCCCGAGAACGAGCGCGCTGACGCGCTGGCGAACCGCGGCATCGACGAGCTGGGCGGAACAGCCGCCGGCACCTAGGCCCGGCCCAACTGGTATCCTTCGGCCCCGTGCGCCAGATCGTCCTCGACACAGAAACCACGGGCCTGGAAGTCTCCGCGGGCCATCGCATCATCGAGATCGGCTGCGTCGAGCTGCTGCACCGCCGCCGGACCGGCCGGCACTGGCATCGCTACCTGAAGCCGGGACGCGAGGTCGACCCGGGCGCCCTCGCGGTCCATGGCATCACCAACGAATTCCTCGCGGCGCAGCCGTCGTTCGCCGAGGTCGCGGCGGAGTTCCTCGCCTTCGTGGACGGCGCCGAGCTCGTGATCCACAACGCGGAGTTCGACGTCGGCTTCCTCGAGGCGGAGCTCGCCCTCGCCGGCATCGGAAGCCCCCTCGCCGCGCGCTGCCGCGTCTGCGACACGCTCACCATGGCCAGGCGCATGCACCCCGGTCAGCGCAACAGCCTCGACGCGCTCTGCAAGCGCTACAACGTCGACAATTCGGGGCGCGACCTGCACGGCGCGCTGAAGGACGCGCGGCTGCTCGCGGACGTGTACCTCGCGATGAGCGGCGGGCAGGCCGCGCTCGGCCTCGACGCGCTGCCGGACGAGCCGGGCGCGGCGGCCCTCGCGACGCCGGCGGTCCGCGGCAAGCTGCGCATCACGGTCGTCGCGCCGACGCCGGAGGAGCTCGCCGCGCACGAGCGCGAGCTCGACGCCATCGACCGCGCCTCCGGCGGCCGCACCCTGTTCCGAGCCGGCGGCGCCCGTGGCGCGTAAGCCGGTCCGCAAGCCCGCGCCGCGCGACAGCCGGATCGCCGTCATCGGCCTCGGCTACGTCGGCCTGCCGCTCGCGGTCGAGTTCGGCCGGCATTTCGACACGACGGGCTTCGACATCGATCCCGGGCGGATCGCGGAGTTGCGCCGCGGCCGGGACCGGACGCTCGAGGTGGAACCGAAGGAATTGCGGGCCGCCCGCCGGCTGCGCTTCACGGCCGACCTCCGGGAACTGCGCCGCTGCAACGTGTACGTCGTGACGGTGCCGACGCCGATCGACGAGTACAAGCGCCCGGACCTCCGGCCGCTCGAGCGCGCGAGCGAGTCGGTCGGGAAGGTGCTGAAGCGTGGTGACGTCGTGGTCTACGAGTCGACGGTCTACCCCGGCTGCACCGAGGAGGTCTGCGTGCCCATCCTCGAGCGCGTCTCGGGCCTCGCGTTCAACCGGGATTTCTTCGCGGGCTACAGCCCGGAGCGCATCAACCTCGGGGACCGCAACCATCGCCTGCCGACGATCCGCAAGGTCACTTCCGGGTCGACGCCCGAGGTCGCGGCCTTCGTCGACCGGCTCTACCGCACCGTCATCACGGCGGGCACGCACCCGGCCTCGTCGATCCGGGTCGCGGAAGCGGCGAAGGTCATCGAGAACACGCAACGCGACGTGAACATCGCGCTCGTGAACGAGCTCGCGATGATCTTCAATCGCCTCGGCATCGACACGCAGGAGGTGCTCGAGGCGGCAGGCAGCAAGTGGAACTTCCTGCCATTCCGCCCGGGCCTGGTCGGCGGCCACTGCATCGGCGTCGATCCCTACTACCTGACCCACAAGGCGCAGCAGATCGGCTACCACCCCGAGATGATCCTCGCGGGGCGCCGGATCAACGACGGCATGGCTTCCTACGTCGCAGGCGAGGTGATCCGCCTGATGGCCGCGAAGCGGATCCACGTGAAGTCCTCGCGCGTGCTCGTGCTCGGCCTCGCCTTCAAGGAGAACACGCCGGACCTGCGCAACTCGAAGGTCGCGGACCTCGTGAGGGAGCTGACCGAAATGGGCGCGCGCGTCGACGTCTGGGATCCCTGGGTCAGCGCGAGGGAAGCCCTCGAGGAGTACGGCATCCGGCTCGTAAAGAAGCCCGCCCGCGGCCGCTACGACGCCGTCGTGCTCGCGGTGGGCCACCGCGAGTTCGCGTCCATGAAGCCGGCGGACGTGAGGCGCTTCGCGAAGCGGCGCCACGTCGTCTACGACGTGAAATACCTGTTCGACCGCGCCGCGTCGGACGGCAGGCTTTAGCAGGCCCATGCGCATCCTCGTCACCGGCGCGGCCGGGTTCATCGGCTACCACGTGGCGGAGCGACTGCTCGGGCGCGGGGACGAGGTCGTCGGGCTCGACAACCTGAACCCGTACTACGACCCGTCCCTGAAGGAGGCGCGGCTCGCGCGGCTGGGGAAGCATCCGGCGTTCCGCTTCGAGCGCCTCGACCTCGCCGACCGGGCGGGCATGGAGGCGCTCTTCCGGGCCGGCCGCTTCGAGCGGGTCGTTCACCTCGCCGCGCAGGCGGGCGTGCGCTACTCGGTCGAGAACCCGCATGCCTACGCCGACAGCAACCTGACCGGCACGCTGCACGTGCTGGAAGGGTGCCGGCACCACGGCGTCCAGCACCTCGTCTTCGCCTCCACGAGTTCGGTGTACGGCGCGAACACGAAGATGCCGTTCTCGGTCCACCAGAACGTGGACCACCCGCTGTCCTTCTACGCCGCGACCAAGAAGGCGAACGAGCTGATGGCGCACACCTACGCGCACCTGTACCGGTTGCCGGTCACGGGGCTGCGCTTCTTCACGGTGTACGGGCCCTGGGGCCGGCCCGACATGGCGCTGTTCCTGTTCACGCGCAACATCCTCGCGGGCAAGCCGATCGACGTGTTCAACTACGGCAACCATCGGCGCGACTTCACGTACGTGGACGACATCGCGGGCGGCGTCGTCGCGGCGCTCGACCACGTGGCCGCCCCCGACCCGCGCTGGGACGGTGACGCGCCGGACCCGGCGACGAGCAGCGCGCCGTACCGCCTCTACAACATCGGCAACAACCGGCCCGTCGAACTGATGCGCTACATCGAGTGCATCGAGCGCTGCCTCGGCCGCAAGGCGCAGAAGAACCTGCTGCCGCTGCAGCCCGGCGACGTGCCGGACACGTTCGCGGACATCGATGATCTCGTGCGCGACGTCGGCTACCGGCCGGCGACGCCGGTCGAGGTCGGCGTCGAGCGCTTCGTGCGCTGGTACGTCGACTACTACAAGCAGGGCTGAGTCATGCAACTCCCGCAATGGCAGGCGCTGACTGCGCACGCTGCGCAGATCCGTCAGCGCCATCTGCGCGATCTGTTCGCCGCCGACGCACAGCGCAGCAGCAAGC
>DASSUY010000034.1:0-7762 GCA_035706525.1 Steroidobacteraceae bacterium | reverse complement strand
GCGACGACGTTCGTGCGGCCGATTCCGGCGCGGCAATGCAGGTAGACGCATCGGCCCCCCGCCAGCTCGGCGTCGAGCGCGGTGAGGATCTCCGCCATGCGAGCGTCCGAGGCCGGCACGCCGTGGTCGCGCAGCGGCTCGCGCCGGTAGGCGACGTCGCGGCCGCGCGCGGCGGCGGCGAGCAGCCGCTCGTAGCCGGGCTTCTCGTCCGGCTCGGTCAGGTCGAAGAAGCAGGTGATGCCGGCGTCGACGAGCTTCGCGAGCCGCCTTCGCGTCGCCGCGTCGCCCTCGCCCGCGGGATGCTCCCCGGCGAGCAGGCGGCCCGGCTCGATCCAGTGGCTGTGCGGCAGCGGCGGGCGGGCCACGTCAGCCGCCGCGCTGCGGCGCGCGCTCGAGGCCGGCGAAGTCGAAGGCCGCAGGGTCCGCGAGGTGCGAGACCTCGACGTTGCAGAGCGCGCTGAAGATCGAGTCCACGCGGCCCGGGCTCGCCCGCTCCCACTCGTCCAGCATGCGCGCGACCGCCTCGCGCTGCAGGTTCGGCTGCGAGCCGCAGAGCGTGCACGGGATGAGCGGGAACTGCCGCGCGCGCGCGTAGCGCGCGATCTCGCGCTCCGGGACGTAGCACAGCGGCCGGATCACGACGTTCGCCCCGTCGTCCGACAGCAGCTTCGGCGGCATCGCCTT
Organism: Steroidobacteraceae bacterium; assembly: GCA_035706525.1. Lineage (GTDB taxonomy): Bacteria > Pseudomonadota > Gammaproteobacteria > Steroidobacterales > Steroidobacteraceae > SCUD01. The sequence continues at coordinate 7,078 of DASSUY010000034.1, read as the reverse complement.
CAGCTTCCCGCCGTGGAACAGGTTCAGGAACAGCGTCTCGACGATGTCGTCCCGGTGGTGGCCGAGGGCGATGCGCGTGAAGCCCTGCTCGCGCGCGTAGCGGTACAGCGCGCCGCGCCGGAGGCGGCTGCAGAGCCCGCACTGCGTGCGGCCCTCGGGGATGACCCGGCGCACGACCGAGTACGTGTCCTGCGAGATCACGTGGTAGGGCACGCCGAGCGCCTCGAGGTACCGCGGCAGCACCCCGGCCGGGAACCCGGGCTGCTTCTGGTCGAGGTTCACGGCGAAGAGCTCGAAGCGGACCGGCGCGGCGCGCTGCAGCGACAGCAGCATGTCGAGCAGCGTGTACGAGTCCTTGCCGCCCGAGAGGCAGACCATCACGCGGTCGCCCTCCCCGATCATGCCGAAGTCGGCGATCGCCTTGCCGACGAGCCCGCGGATGCGGGCGGCGAGCCGGCGGAAGTTCGCGGAAGTCTGGGTGGCCGCCGGGATCATGGCGACATTCTAGCGAGCGGGCCGCGCTCAGGGCTCGGCCAGGTACTTGCGCTCCAGGTAGCGCAGGAACGGCGCCGCCGAGAGCGGCTTGCCGGTCGCGTGCTCGACGAGCTGCGGCACGCCGAGGCTCGCGCCCATCGAGTGCACGCGCTCGCGCAGCCAGGCGAGCAGCGCGCCGAACTGGCCCGCGGCGATCTCGCCGTCGATGCCGGGCAGCTCCTCGCGTATCGTCTCCCAGAGCTGGCCGGCGATCACGGCGCCGACGCCGTACGACGGGAAGTGGCCGAAGGAGCCGATCGCCCAGTGGATGTCCTGCAGGCAGCCCTCGACGTCGTTCGCGGGCACGAGCCCGAGCCGGTCCGACGAGAGCGAGTTCCAGGCGTCTCGCAGGTCCCTCACGGCGAGCTCGCCCGAGAGCAGCCGCCGCTCGAGCTCGTAGCGCATCCAGATGTGCGTCTGGTACGTGAGCTCGTCGGCGTCCATCCGGTTCGGCCCGCGCACGACCCGGTTGAGGCGGCGGTAGATGTTCTCCTCCGCCCACTCGGGCCCCGCGGCGCCGTAGTGCTTCTCGAGCAGCGGCCGCAGGAAGGCGACGAAGGCGCGGCTGCGCCCGACGATCATCTCGAGCAGCAGCGACTGGCTCTCCTCGATCGCCATGCCGCGGTCCTGCCCGACCGGCTGGTCGACCCACTCGGCCGGCAGGCCGAGGTCGTAGAGCGCCTGGCCGGTCTCGTGCAGGGCGCCGAGCAGGCCCTGGAAGGGGTCCCGCAGCTCGAATTTCGTGGCGACGCGGATGTCGCCCGGCACGCCCTCGGTGAACGGATGGTCGCTGTCGTCGAAGCGGCCTCGGTCGAACGGGAAGCCGAGCGCCTTCATCACGTCCGTGCAGAGGTTGCGCTGGCGGCTCGCGGAGAAGCGCCCCTCGATCGGCAGCGCCGGCGCCTCGGCCTGCAGCGCGATCGCCTCCGTCACGAGCCCGGGCAGCCGCTGCGCGAGCGGCGTGAAGATGGCCTCGATGTCGCGGGACAGCAGCCCCGGCGTGAACTCGTCGGCGAGCGCGTCCCAGGGGTCGAGCGAGAAGCGCTGGCCGAGGAGCTCCGCCTTGCTGCGCACGAGCCTCACGGTCTCCTCGAGCTGCGGCACGAGCACGTTGAAGTCGTTCGCCTCACGGGCCTCGCGCCAGCGCGCCTCCGAGCGCGCGAAGGCCTTGGCCATGCGCGCGACGAGCGCCTGCGGCGTCGCGATCGCGTGGTCGTGGAGCCTTCGCATCTCGCGCAGGTTGGCCGCCTGCCAGCCGGCGAGCGAGCGGGCGCTCGCGTCGGCGCGGTCGAGCAGCCGGGAGATGCGCGGCGCGATCAGGAGGTTGTGCGACTCGATCTCGAGGGCGGCGAGCTGCTCGCCGCGGACGTCCGAGCTCGCGCGCGGCATGGTGATCGCCGCGTCCCAGCGCAGCACCGCGAGCACGCCCCGGAAGGCGTGCAGCCGCCGGAATTCCTGCTCGAGCTGCTGATACGGGCTCGCCGTGGCCAAGGACACTCCTCGTCGCCGCCCGACAGGGCGGCAGGCCCTGGGCCAGCGGATTCCCGGCTGCTGCCGGGACTGGCGCGACGGACCCCTGTCTTAAGGAGCCCCGCAGGTCCTGCGGGGCGCATCGTGCGGGGGATTCTACCAGCGGGGCCCCGCGCCGGCCCCGCGGAACGACAAATTCCGCTTCAAAAGCAATGGCTTATGTCGAGTCAGGCAGCTTGACACCGCCCGTGCCGGCGACAGGCGGTCAGGCGCGCCCGGTGGCCTCGGGCGTCTCGCCCTCGAGCCGCTCGATCTCCTTGGAGAGCGCCTCCGGCGAGCCGGTGAACGGCGCCAGCAGCGCATAGAACGAGGGCACGACGTAGAGCGACAGGAGCGTCGAGAACATCACGCCGAAGATCACGACGACGCCGATGGCGGATCGGCTCGCGGACCCCGGCCCCCCGGACACGACGAGCGGCACGGCGCCCGCGACCGTCGCGATCGAGGTCATGAGGATCGGCCGGAGGCGCACGCTCGCGGCCTCGACGATCGCCTCGTGCACGGACATGCCCTCGTCGCGCATCTTGTTGGCGAAGTCGACGATCAGGATGCCGTTCTTCGCGGCGAGGCCGACGAGCATCACGATGCCGATCTGGCTGAAGAGGTTCAGGGTGCCGCCCGAGATCCACAGGCCGAGCAGCGCGCCCGTCACCGCGAGCGGCACCGTCAGCATGATCACGAAGGGATGGATGAAGCTCTCGAACTGCGCGGCGAGCACGAGGTAGACGATCAGGAGCGCCATCAGGAAGGTGAAGATGACCGCGCCGCCCGCGGTCAGGTACTCGCGGGACTGGCCCTTGAAGTCCACCTGCGCGACCTCCGGCAGCTCCTCGGCGGCGGTCCTGCGCACCCAGTCGATGGCCTCGCCGAGCGTGTACTCCTCGGCGAGGTTCGCGGAGATCGTGATCGCGCGCAGGCGGTTGAAGCGGTTGAGCGTGCCGGGCTCGGCGATCTCGGTCAGCGTCACCAGCGAGGACAGCGGCACGAGCGCGTCGCTGCGCGCCGAGCGCACGTAGAGGTTCTCGAGGTTGGCGGGCGCGGCGCGCCGGTCCGGGCGGGCCTGCAGGACGACCTCGTATTCCTCGCCGTCCTCGACGAACGTCGTCACGCGGCGGGAGCCCATCATCGTCTCGAGCGTCCTGCCGATCTCCCCCGTCGAGACGCCGAGGTCCGCGGCGCGCTCGAAGTTGATCGCGACGCGCAGCTGCGGCCGGGTCTCCTTGTAGTCCGAGTCGGCGTCGAGGATCCCGGGATTGTCCGCCATGCGCGCGAGCATGCGGTCGCGCCAGCCCGCGATCTGGGAGTACTCCGGGCCGCCCAGCACGACCTGCAGCGGCTGGCCGCTCGTGCGGACGAGGCCCGTGCGCACGCGGGGCGCCGCGCGCACGGTCGGGATCTGCGCCATCTTCGGCCGCAGCAGCTCGACGACCTCGGCGGTCGTCGCGTCGCGCTCGTCCCAGTCCTGCAGGAAGATGATCGCCTGCCCGCTGTTCATGTCCTCGCTCGCGCCGAAGAAGCCCGGCACGCGCGTGTTGTAGCGCTGGATCGGCTTGCCCGGCCCGGTGAGCGGGGCGAGCACGGCCTCCACCTTCCTGATCTGCGCGACCGTGTAGTCGAAGCCCGCCCCTTCCGGCGCCTCCACGGTGATGAAGAACGCGCCGCGGTCCTCGGCCGGGGCGAGTTCCCTGGGCACGACGTTGTAGAGCGCGACGCTCGCGAGCGCGCTGGCGACGAGGATGGCGGCGAAGATCAGCGGGCGTCCGACGGTCGAGTCCACCTGGCGGCGGTAGCCGGCCGCGAGCCGCGTGAGGCGCGCGTGGACCCAGGCATTCAGTCCGCGCGGCTCCGTGTGCGCCCGCACGAGCTTCGAGGACATCATCGGCGTCAGGGTGAGCGCGACGAAGCAGGAGATGGCGACCGCGCTCGCGAGCGCGACCGAGAGCTCCCGGAACAGGCGCCCCGTGTTGCCCTCCATGAATCCGACGGGCAGGAACACCGCGACGAGGACGATCGTGGTCGCGATCACCGCGAACGCGACCTGCGCCGTCCCGCGCCGCGCCGCGACCAGGGACGGCTCGCCGAGGTCGGCGCGCCGCTGGATGTTCTCCACGACGACGATCGCGTCGTCGACGACGAGGCCGATGCAGAGCACGATCGCGAGCAGGGTCAGCAGGTTGATCGTGAAGCCGAACGCCCAGAGGGCCGCGAACGCCGTCACGAGGCACACCGGGATGGTGACGGCCGGGATCAGCGCCGAGCGGGCGTTCCCGAGGAACAGGTAGATCACGACGATCACGAGCGCGATCGCCTCGAACAGGGTCGCGAACACGCGCTCGACGGCGGCATCGATGAACACCGTCGAGTCGAAGGCGACGAAGATCCGCGTGCCCTCCGGCAGCGAGGCCTGGATCTCCTCCGCCATCGCGCGCGCCTTGCGCGCGACGTCGAGGCTGTTGGCCGTCGAGGTCTTCACGATGCCGAGGCCGATGTTCGGCTCGCCGTTGCTGCGGTAGTAGGCGCGCCGTTCCTCGGAAGCCCGCTCGACGGTCGCGACGTCGCCGAGCCGCACGAGATAGCCGTCGTCGCCCTTGGCGAGCGTCAGCTTCGCGAAGTCGCCGGGCTCGCGGTAGGCGCGCTCGACCCGGAGCGTGAAGTCGCGGTCCGTCGACTCGATCGAGCCCGCGGGCAGCTCGACGTTCTCCTGCCTGAGCGCGTCCTCGACGTCCGCGACCGTGAGTCCGCGGGCCGCGAGCGCGGCGCTGTCGAGCCACACGCGCATCGCGTAGCGCTGCTCGCCGCCGACGCGGACGCGCGAGACGCCGTCGATCGCCGAGAGCCGGTCCACCACGTACCGGTCCGCGAAGTCCGACAGCTCGAGCGTGTTCATCCGCGTCGAGCTCATGTTCAGCCAGATCACGACCTCGGAGTCCGACTCGGCCTTCTCGACCTCCGGCGGGTCGGCCTCCTCCGGCATGCGGTCCACGACGCGGCTGACCGCGTCGCGCACGTCGTTCGCGGCCGCCTCGATGTCGCGGCTGAGCGAGAACTCGATGCTGATGCTGCCCTCGCCGTTGCTGCTCTGCGACTCGATGGTCTCGACGCCCTCGATGCCCGACAGCGAGTCCTCGAGCACCTGGGTGATCCGCGTCTCGACGACGGCGGCCGACGCGCCCGGGTATTCGACGGACACCGACACGACCGGCGGGTCGATCGCCGGCAGCTCGCGGAGCGTCAGGCGCGAGTACGAGATCACGCCGAGCACGACGAGCAGGAGGCTCATCACGGTCGCGAAGACCGGCCGCCGGATCGCGACGTCGGACAGGATCACGGCGCGCTGCCCGCTGCTGCCGCCGCCGGCGCCGAAGCGACGCGGGCGCCGTCGCGCAGCTTCACGGATCCCTCGGTGACGATCGTGTCGCCGGCCGCGAGGCCGGAAGTCACCTCGACCTCGCCCCGGCGGCGCGAGCCGAGCGTGACCTTCACGCGCTCCGCGGTCTGGTCGTCGGTCACGCGGTACACGAAGGATTCCGAGCCGACCTGGACGACGGCCATCTCGGGCACGGCGATGGTGGTCCGCGGCTCGCGGTAGAGGCTCACCGAGAGCAGCATGCCGGGCCTCAGCAGGCGCTCGGGATTCGGGATCTCGGCCCGCACGGTGACCGAGCGGGTCACGGGGTCGACGCGCGAGTCGACGCTCGCGACGGTGCCCGCGAAGTCGCGGTCGGGCCAGGTCTCGCTGTGCGCCACGATGTCCTGGCCCTTCGAGACCACGGCGAGGTAGCGCTCGGGAACGTTGAAGTCGAGCTTGATGACCGAGATGTCGTCGAGCGTCGCGATCGCGGTCCCGGGCGTCACCAGCGAGCCCGGGCTCACGCGCCGGAGGCCGAGGATGCCGTCGAAGGGCGCGGTGATGACGCGGTCGGAGAGCTGCGCGCGCACGACGTCCATGCGCGCCCGCGCCGCGTCGCGGTTCGCGCGCTGCGTGTCGAGCTGGCTCTCCGAGATGATCCTGGTCTGCGCGAGCTCCTGGCCCCGGGCGAGCTGGCGCTCGGCCTCCTGGTAGGCGGCGCGCGCCTCCTCGAGCGCCGCCAGCTGCTGGCCGCCCGAGAGGTCCGCGATCACGTCCCCGGCCCGCACGACGTCGCCGCTGTCGAAGCCGACGCGCCTGACGGTCTCGCTGACCTTCGCGGTCAGCGTGACGGATTCGCGCGCGCGCGCCGTGCCGAGCGCCTCGATCGAGTCGCGCCACTCCGTGGCGGCGACTTTCGCGGTGACGACGACCGTCGGCGGCGGCGCCGCGTCCTTCGCGGGACCGCCCCCGCAGCCCGCGGCGAGGCCGAGCGCGGCGGCCGCCGCGCCGGCGAGGAAGCGTCGAACCGTCGGGGAAGCGTGGATGAGCATGAGGTCCGCCATGCTAACCGAAGGCGCCGCAGGCGTCCGTCAGCGCGCGGCGAGCCATTCGGCGACGCGGCGCGGCAGGAGTTCCTGCGCGCTGCGGCTGACGTAGATGCCGATGTGGCCGCCGTCGAACTCGAAGCTGCCGTAGTCGCGGCTCCCGGTGAGGCCCGCGAGCGGCTTCGACGCCGACGGCGGCACGAGGTGGTCGCGCAGCGCATAGACGTTCAGCACCGGACAGGCGATGCGCCGCGGGTCCACCGGCCGCCCGCCGATCGCGAGCCCGCCGCGCACGAGCCGGTTCTCGCGGAAGAAGTCGCGCATGAACTCGCGGAACGCGGCGCCCGCCTGGTCCGGGCTGTCGTGGATCCAGCGCTCCATGCGCAGGAAGTTGGCGAGCGCCTCGCGGTCCTCCGCGATGGCGGCGAGCGCCGCGTACTTGCCCACCGTCAGCCCGAGCGGCCGCAACGCGAGGAAGGCGGCGTTCAGCATCGCGCCGGGCACGTTGCCGAGCGCATCGACCAGCCCGTCCGCGTCGAGCTTGCGCGCCCATCTCGCGAGCAGGTTGTCCTCGGTGTGGAAATCGACCGGCGTGACCATCGCCACGAGGTTGCGCACG
>DASSUY010000033.1:0-3327 GCA_035706525.1 Steroidobacteraceae bacterium | reverse complement strand
CCGGACTTCCACGGCGGCCGCACCTCGACCGGCGAGACCTACGACATGGACTCGCTGAGCGGCGCGCACCCGACGCTGCCGCTGCCGACCTGGGTGCGCGTGACGAACCTCGAGAACGGCCGCAGCGTCGTCGTGCGCCTGAACGACCGCGGGCCGTTCGCGAAGGGCCGCATCATCGACCTCTCGCGCGCCGCCGCGGAGCGGCTCGACATGATCCGGAAGGGCACGGCCCGCGTGGAGGTGCGAAGCCTCGCGACGGGAACCGCCGTCGCCGCGGCGCCCGCCGCCTCCCCGGCCTACTACGCGCAGGCGGGCGCCTTCGCGAGCCGCGCGAACGCCGACGCGCTGGCCGCCCGCCTGGCCGCGGCCGGCATCGCGGGCGTGACCGTCACGGAGTCCGTCGTCGACGGGCGCACCGTCTATCGCGTGCGCGCCGGCCCCGCCGCCAGCTTCCCGGAGTACGACGCGCTCGCGGAGCGCATGCGCGTCGCCGGCGCGGAATCCGTCCGCCTCGCCCTGTAACGGTCCACGACTCCCAACCGAGAGGTCCGCCTTGAGAATCCTGCCTGCCCTCCTCCTGCTCGCCGCGTCCGCCGCCCGCGCGGCCGCGCCCGTCCCGCCCCCGCCGACGCTGGAGGCCTCCTCCTGGGTGCTCGTCGACAACGCGAACGGCAAGATCCTCGCCGGCCACCGCGCCGACGTGCCCGTCGAGCCCGCCAGCATCACGAAGCTCATGACGCAGTACGCGGTGTTCCATGCGCTGAAGGAGGGAAAGCTCACCCTCGACCAGCCGGTCCCGATCAGCGAGCACGCCTGGCGCTCCGAGGGCTCGCGCACCTACCTCGACCTCAACTCCCGAGTCCCGGTCGAGGTCCTGATCCAGGGCATGATCGTGCAGAGCGGCAACGACGCGACCATCGCCCTCGCCGAGGCGATCGGCGGCACCGAGGAGACCTTCGCGGCGCTCATGAACCAGTACGCGGAGCGGCTCGGCATGAAGAACAGCCATTTCGCGAACTCGACCGGCCTGCCGGCGCCCGGACACCAGATGTCGGCGGCGGACATGGCGAAGCTCGCCCGCGCCATCATCCGCGAGTTCCCCGACTACTACCGCTGGTACTCGCAGCGCGAGTTCACCTGGAACAGGATCCGCCAGCAGAACCGCAACGGCCTGCTCGACCGCGACCCGAGCGTGGACGGCATGAAGACGGGCATGACGGAGGCCGCGGGCTACTGCCTCGTGTCGTCCGCGAAGCGCGACGGCATGCGGCTGATCGCCGTCGTGACCGGCACGAAGAGCATGCGCGCGCGCGAGGACGCGAGCCTCGCCCTGCTCAACTGGGGCTTCAATTTCTTCGAGACCCGCGTCCTCAAGAAGGCCGGCGAGGCGCTCGCCATGCAGCGCATCTACCGGGCGCGCGGCGGCGAGGCCGCGGTCGGGCTCGCTTCCGACCTGACCGTGACGCTGCCCCGGGGCGGGGCGGACAAGGTCGAGTACACGGTCGAGCTCGCGCCCAAGGTGTTCGCGCCGCTCACGAGGTCCGACCGCGTGGGCACGCTCCGCGCCACGGTCGACGGGAAGGTGATCGCCGAGGCGCCGATCCAGCCGCTCGCGGACGTGCCGAAGGGCAACATCTTCCGGCGGATCTGGGACACCATCATGTCCTGGTTCGCCTGAGGCCCGCGCCGTGCCGCTACCGCTCGTCTGGCTCGACGGCCGCCTGCTGCCGCTCGAGGAAGCACGGATATCGCCGCTCGACCGCGGGTTCCTGTTCGGCGACGGCGCCTACGAGGTGCTGCCGGTGTACGGCGGCCGCGCCTACCGCTTCGACGCGCACATGGAGCGCCTGGACCGGAGCCTGCGCGAGATCCGCATGGAGCCGCCGCTCGATCGCGACGGCTGGCTGCGCGCCTTCGGCGCGCTCGTGCACGGCAACGGCGGCGGCGACCTCCTGCTCTACGCGCAGGTCACGCGGGGCGTCGAGCCGGAGCGCAACCACGTGCCGCAGCCGGGCACGCGCCCGACGATCTTCGCGAGCGTGCAGAAGCTGCCCGCGATCCCCGCCGCTGCCATCGAGAACGGCGTCGCCGCGGTCTCGGCCGAGGACATCCGCTGGGACCGCTGCGACATCAAGTCGACCTCGCTCCTCGGCAACGTGCTGCTGCGCTGGCTCGCGGCGGATGCGGGCGCGACCGAGACGATCCTGAAGCGCGGCGGCATCGTCACCGAGGGCAGCGCGAGCAGCGTGCACGTCGTGAAGCGCGGCACCATCGTGACGCCCCCGCAGACGAACTCGATCCTCCCGGGCACGACGCGCGGCGTGATCTTCGAGCTCGCCGAGCGCGGGGGAATCCCATCCGAGCGCCGCGCCGTGTCCGAGGGCGAGCTGCGGACGGCCGACGAGATCCTGATCGCCTCGGCGGGGGGCGGCATCCGCGCGGTGACCTCGCTGGACGGGCGGCCGGTCGGCGCGGGCACCCCGGGGCCCGTGTACCGGCGGATCTACGCGGCGTTCAAGGCGACCCAACAGGAATTCTCGACCGGGCTGCCGGCGTGAGCGGCAACGACGAGCTGTTCGACTTCCCGACGGACTTCCCGATCAAGGTGATGGGACGCGATTCGGAGTCCTTCCGGACGCTCACGCTCGCGATCGTCGAGCGCCACGCGGGCCCCGTCGCGCCCGCGAACATCAGCGAGCGCACGAGCGGCAAGGGCAACTTCCTCGCCCTCACCTACACCATCCGCGCGCAAAGCCGCGCGCAGCTCGACCGGATCTACCAGGACCTGACCGACAGCGGCGTCGTGCTCGTCGCCCTGTAAAAGGGGACGCTCACCTTTTCGGCGCCGTCCCAGTCGAGCCCCAGCGCCCGGACGGCGAGCGGGGCGAGCTCGCCGGCCGCGGCGTCAAGGTCGATCCGCGCGCCTTCCGCGACCAGATGGGTCATGGCGAGGCCTGCCATGCCGCAGGGGTTGATCCGCGCGAACGGGCCGAGGTCCATGTCCACGTTCAGCGCGAGGCCGTGGTAGCTGCAACCGCGCTTCACGCGCAGCCCGATGCTCGCGAGCTTGCGCCCGCCGACGTAGACGCCGGGCGCCTCGCGACGGCCGGCCGCCTCGATGCCGTGCCGCGCCGCGAGCGCGATCACGGCGTTCTCGAGCGCGACGACGAGCTCGCGCACGCCGATGCCCCGGCGCCGGAGGTCCACGAGCGCATACATCACGAGCTGCCCCGGGCCGTGGTAGGTCACCTGGCCCCCGCGATCGATGCCGACCACCGGGATGTCCCCCGGGGACAGGACGTGCTCGGCCTTGCCGTTCAGCCCCTG